>QHOP01000263.1 GCA_003219345.1 Verrucomicrobiota bacterium | reverse complement strand
ATGTGTGAAGTATCTGTTTCAATCGATCGGATGTCCAGGGGAAGCGATCTATCCTGGCGGTCGAAGCTTGCGTCGTTGGCGCTGCTGTTTCTGGCTGCGATGTTCGCGGTGCTGCTCCAGGAATCTGCGCTGGCCGCACCCACAGCGGGCACGGTGGTGGCCTGGGGTGACTCTGTGATCCCTTACGTCGAGCCTGGAACACGCTTTAGCAGAATCGCGGCGGGGGGCGATCACAATCTGGCGCTCGAGTTGGACGGAACGGTTGTCGGTTGGGGATACAATCAGTCTGGTCGAGCGACGGTTCCCATGGGATTGAGCAACGTGGTAGCCATCGCGGCGGGAGGCTCTCACAGTCTGGTGCTCAAGCACGATGGAACAGTGTTCGCTTGGGGATACAATCTTAATGGACAAACGTCCGTCCCTTCTCGACTAAGCAATGTCGTTGCGATTGCGGCCGGATCCATCCATAGCCTGGCGCTCAAGCAGGACGGAACGGTTGTTGGCTGGGGTTGGAACTTCTACGGCCAGGCCGTCGCTCCTGCCGGATTAAGCAATGTCGTAGCAATTGCCGCAGGACCGACTCACAATTTGGCACTCAAGCGGGACGGAACTGTCGTCACCTGGGGATACAATTGTTGTGGGCTACCCAATGTTCCCGCCGGGTTGAGCAACGTTGTGGCCATCGCGGCGGGAGGCCATCACAGTTTGGCACTTCAACAAGACGGCACGATCGTGGCTTGGGGGTTGAACTCTTACGGCCAAGCCACCGTACCTGCGGGCTTGAGCAATGTGGTGGCCATCGCGGCGGCAGAGTATCACAGTTTGGCGCTGAAGCAGGATGGAACCGTTGTTGCCTGGGGCGGCAACCAGGGTCGGTACCGCAACAATGGCGGCCAAGCCATGGTTCCGAATGGACTGAGCAACGTAGTAGCCATCGCTGCCGCCGATTATCATAGTATGGCACTTAAACAGGATGGTACGATCGTGGCTTGGGGAGACAATTATTACGGCCAAAGTATCGCCCTCGGTGCTTTGACCAACGTGATCGCAATGGCGGCGGGCGGCTTAGGCCCTCCCGACCATAGTCTGGCACTTCAGAATGGAACCGTGACGGCGTGGGGAGATAACTATTATGGCCAAGCCAGTGTTCCTGTCGGGTTGAGTAATGTCGTGGCTGTCGCTGCTGGTGAGTATCACAGTGTGGCGCTTACGCGGGAAGGAACCATCGTTGCTTGGGGAGATAGTTCTCTTGGCCAAGCCGTCGCTCCTGCGAATTTGAGCAACGTGGTAGCCGTCGCGGCAGGAAACTTTCATAATTTGGCACTGAAGCAGGACGGGACCGTCAAAGCTTGGGGAAACAATTCTTCTGGCCAGACTTTTGTTCCTTCTCGCCTGAGTAATGTCGTCGCCGTGGCGGCTGGGGGCTCTCACAGTTTGGCCCTGAGGCGGGACGCGACTGTCGTCGCTTGGGGAGCGAATGATTCCGGTCAAGCCAGTGTTCCCGCCGGATTAACGAATGTGGTGGCAATCGCGGCGGGATGTTGTCAGAGCCTGGCGCTTAAGGCGGACGGCGCTGTGGTGGGCTGGGGTGCCTCTGATACATCCAACGTGGCTGTCGGTTTGAGAAATGTAGTGGCCATCGCAGCACGAAATTATAGCAATTTGGCTCTAAAGCGGGACGGAACAATCGTTGTTTGGACAGTCAATAATTTTCGCCCGACCGCTGTCCCTGCCGGTTTGAGCAACGTAGTTGCGATCGCGTCTGGAGACTTTAACGTGCTGGCTATCGTGCAGCCGCTTGCCTATCAGCCTGTGCTTTTGTCCCCGAAGATTTCGGGAGGCAACCTGATCTTCAGTTGGCCCGCCATTCCCGGCCGCAGATACCGGCTTCGATACAAATCGCGTCTGGACGAAGCGGCCTGGACAGACTTGCCGGGCGACATTGTGGCCTCGGACGGCACCGTAACTACTTCGGATGCCATATCTGAAACCAGCAGATTTTACCAACTCGTCTTGTTGCCCTGAGGCCCCGAAGCGCATGGACTGATTCGATTCCCCAGTCCGAAGCACCTGGAAATTTTTGCTGTCGCCGCACAAACGAGAAGGGGACAAACGCTCGCGGGCAGGTCCAACCGCGTTCCGGCAACTATATTTTTCCTTGCGACCTTCGACTTCGTGTTTGGCTTTCCCAACGCTTGCGCTAGCCTCGCGGCGTGAAGAAAAGGCTTTTCCTGCTCGATGGCATGGCGCTGGTCTATCGCGCGCACTTCGCGCTGGTCAGCCGGCCCATCTTCACGTCGAAAGGCGCCAACACGTCGGCGCTGTTCGTCTTTACCAACACGCTGCTGGACATTCTCTCGAATCAGCAACCCACGCACATCGCTGTCGCCTTCGACACCGAAGCGCCGACCGAACGGCATCGCGAGTTCCCCGAATACAAAATCCAGCGCGAAGCGATGCCGGAGGACATCGTCTGGGCTTTGCCGCATGTCCAACGACTGCTCGAAGCTTTTAACATCCCGGCCCTGGTTTGCGATGGTTACGAGGCCGACGACATCATCGGCACGCTCGTTCGACGCGCTGAAAAGCAAAGCTTCGAATCCTACCTGGTGACGCCGGACAAAGACTTCGGGCAGCTCGTTTCGGAGAGGAACTTCATCTACAAACCCGGCCGCATGGGCGACGCCGCCGAAATCCTCCGTCTTCCCGAAGTTCGCGCGAAGTGGGGTGTGGAGCGGCCCGAACAGGTGATCGACATCATCGGCTTGTGGGGCGATGTGTCGGACAACATCCCGGGTGTCCCCGGCATTGGCGAAAAGACCGCCGGCAAACTCATCAACCAATACGGCAGCGTCGAGAATCTGCTGGCGCACACGGCGGAACTCAAAGGTAAGCTGCGCCAAAACCTCGAAGAACACCGCGATCGTGCGCTGCTCTCCAAGCGACTCGCCACGATCAATTGCGAAGTGCCGATCGACGTTGACTTCGAGAAGTTGAAGCTTCACCCGCCCGACGAGGCGAAGCTCAAGCAGATGTTGGTCGAGTTCGAGTTCAACTCGATTGGGCGCCGTCTTTTCGGTGATGACTTCAAAGCCGGACGAGGGCTTGAAACGCCAGCGACCGGGACCGCCTCGCGCGCGCCCGCGAACGAAGTATCATCGGAAGAAGCCGGTCCGGCCGCGGAGAGTCCGGTGGTGGAGGAAAAGAAAGCCAATCTGAAGACTCTGGCCGATGTCGCGCACGATTACCAGGTTGTGAGCACAGTCAAAGCGCGCGCAGACCTCGTCCGGACTTTGGCCGGCAAATCGTCCTTCGCGCTCGGACTGCGAACCGACGGTGCCGACCCCAGGCAAGCCCGCTTGATTGGCCTGGCCTTCGTGTGCGAAGCGCGCGCAGGCTGGTTTGTGCCGATGCCGCGAGTCGCGGATCAAGCAACGGCGCTTCTGAACGAGTTTCGTTTGGTGTTTGAAGACGAGCGCATTGAGAAAGTTGGGTACGACCTTAAGTTCGTCCTCGGCGCGCTCAAATGGGCTGGCGTCTCGGTGCGCGGCAGGATGTTCGATGTGATGCTTGCTCATGCGCTTATCGAGCCGGATCTGCGTCATTCGATCGAATTTCTCTCCGAAGCCTTCCTCGGCTATACTCCGGCCGCCAGCAGCACGACCCAAGTGGGGCAGGGCGAACTCAGCCTAAGCGACAGCCAGGCTTCAGGCGAGGCGGAACACGCGGTCGAAGCGGTTGACCTGATCTGGCAACTCCGCTCCGTGCTCAAACCGCTCCTGAAGGAAAAATCTCAGGAACGGGTCTTTTACGAGATTGAGGCGCCCCTGGTGCCCGTGTTGGTGAACGTGGAATTCGACGGCGTGCGCGTGGACGGGCGGGTGCTCGCAGAATTCGCCGAACTGCTCGGCAAGGAAATGGCCGGCCACGAGCGCGCCATCTATCGCCTCGCGGGCGTCGAATTCAATCTCAACTCACCGAAACAACTCGGCGAGGTTCTATTTGAAAAGTTGAAAGTCGCCGGAGCGCCGAAGAAAACGAAGACCGGCCAATACGCGACGGACGAACAGACGCTGATCGCCCTGGCCGGGGAGCACGAAATCGTGCGCCACCTTCTCGAATACCGCGAGTGCTCCAAACTCAAGTCCACCTACGTGGATGCCTTGCCTGCTGCGATCTTTACTAAGACAGGCCGCGTTCACACAACCTTCCATCAACTCGCGACAGCCACGGGCCGCTTGAACTCGCAAAATCCCAACCTCCAGAATATTCCGATCCGGACAAAGCTGGGCCGCGAAATCCGCAAGGCGTTCGTACCACGCGAAGAGGATTACCTGTTGCTCTCCGCCGACTATTCACAGATCGAACTTCGCGTGATCGCTGCTTTGAGCCGCGAGACGTCGATGATCGAAGCACTCAAGAGCGGCGCGGACATCCACGTCGCCACCGCGTCACGGGTCTTTGGTGTTCCGCAGAACGATGTGACGCCCGAAATGCGCGAGCGCTGCAAGATGGTCAACTACGGCATCGCTTACGGCATGTCGGCGTTCGGGCTGGCGCAGCGGCTCGGCATCCCGCGCAAGGAAGCCGCCGCAATTATCGACCATTACTTCGCGCAGTTCCCCGGTATCCGGAAATACATGACCGACACCATCGAGTTCGCCCGCCAGCACGGCTATGTGGAAACCATCACCGGCCGGCGGCGTTACCTGCGCGATATCCGTTCGGCCAACGCCAGCGTGCGAGGCGCCGCCGAGCGCAACGCCATCAACACGCCCATCCAGGGCACCGCCGCCGACATGATCAAACTGGCCATGGTCCACATCCACCGCGAGCTCGCCGCGCGGAAGTTGAAGACGAAGATGATCCTCCAGGTCCACGACGAACTCGTCTTCGACCTCTACCGGGCGGAGCAGGAAGAAGTCATGGCGCTCGTTGAAGACAAAATGAAAACCGCCATTCGGCTTGATGTGCCAATCGTGGTTGAGATCGGCGTCGGCAAGAACTGGCTGGAAGCGCATTGACGGCTGAGTTCAGGCGTGAGTACCCCTGGCGCAGCGGAACCGCAACCGGAGTGGACTTCAACGCGGAGCACGCAAAGGGATGTAGAGGAACGAAGAGAAAAATGTTTTGCGAAACTTTGAGCTTCTCTTCGGTGAGCAGCTATGCTTTCTTGGTCCAAACAGGAATCCCTATGAACCACCATCCCGAACCTCAGTCGGCCTCGTCTCGATTTGTTGTCGCGGCAGTTCTTACCCTCCTGCTCGCGGGGAATGGATGTGGCAAGAAGAGCGAGCAGGGCCCGCAAAACGCGCCGGTTACTGCGCCCTCGCCGCAGCCCCCGACCAAAGCGGCGGTCGCCTCTGCGGAAAAGACCAGCTTCAACGAGGTGACCGCCCAACTCGATCCCGGCGGCAGCCTCTACGGCTACCTCAGCACGAGCCAATGGCTTGAGGGACTCTCCGACCGCATCAACGGATGGCGCGCTGCTGTCCTCTCGTTGCCTAATCTTGGCGACGGAGAAAAATCCAACATCAACAAAGCGTTCGACCTCGTCACCCGCCTCGTCAGGAACAGCGGCGTCGAATCCATCAACGGCGTCGGCGTCAGCGGCATCGCGCTTGAAAAGGGCTTCTATCAGACCAAGCTCGTGGTCGGCCGCGACGCCAACAGCGCGCCCGGAGGCATCTGGACGGTCTTCGGACGCGCGCCGCGGCCACTGCACGAACTGGACTGGCTCCCTGCGGACACCGTTTGGGCAGCCTTCTCCGACGTCGATCTTGACGCGATTTGGAACACCGTCATCAAAGAAGTGGACCAAGCCGGATTCCCCGAAGCGAAAGCAGGACTCGAACAATTGAACGGTGTCATTCAGGCGGCGACGGGCAAGAAGCTCGATGAATTGCTTGGCTCGCTCGGCGGTCAATGCGGCGCCTTCCTCACCCTGAACGAAGCGAACAAGATCAACATCCCGCTGCCCGACGGCCAGACACTCGAAGTTCCGGAGCCGGGGCTGGTCGTCGTTCTGAAGGTCAAAGACGACACCATTTTCGATTGGATCGACCGCACCCTGAAAGACAATCCGCAGGTCATCAAGAGCGACGAAGGCGGCCTGCGGATGAGGACCATGCCGATTCCGCTGCCTTTGCCTGTCGCACTGCGGCCCACCCTTGCACGCCAGGGCGATTATCTCTTCATCGCGTCGAACGATGAGCTGATGAAGAAGATGATCGCAGTGAAGGCCGGCAAGGGGAACGGCCTCAAGACGACCGCCGAGTTCAAACGCCTCGCGCAGGGAATGCCGCCCGACGGTAACTCGTTCAACTTCGTTGGCCAGCGACTGAGTGATACCGTGCAACAGATTCAAAAATCGATACTCGGCCGGATGCAGGGGCAGGGGAACGAAATGCCCACGGTTCTGATGCAGAGGATTTACTCGCTCAATCAACCGACCTCCTCCTTCGTGGTTGGCCGAAGCACGGCGCAAGGCTGGGTCACCGTCGGTCATGGCACGCAACAGCCAGCCAATGCCGTCGTCCTCCCGCTCGTCATCGCGCCGACCGCTGTCCTCGCCGGGCTGACTCTGCCTGCCCTGGCCAAGGCCAAGGAAAAGGCCCAATCCATTTCCTGCGTGAACAACCTGAAACAGATGGGACTCGCAGCCCGAGTCTATGCCACAGACCACAACGACGCTTACCCGCCGGATATCCTCTCGATGAAGAACGAACTGACTACTCCCAAAATCCTGATCTGTCCGAATGACCCGAACCACAAGGCGACCGCGACGCTGACGTGGGATAACTTCGACCCATCGCAGAGCAGCTACGAATATGTGACGCGCGGCCTGACCGAATCGACTCCGGGGGTTGAGAACAAGGTCCTTTTCCGCTGCCGGATTCATGGTCACACCTGCCTGGGCGACGGCCACGTCGAGCAAAAAAATTCCCGCGTGCGATGATGTTTGTGCCGGTTACGTGGCGACAACGCCCGAATCGGGCAGGCTGGACGGTTTTCCGGCCCGCGTCACTTCAGCCCCTGGTAATAGCCGGTCGCGAACTGGGCGAAGAAGTTGTGCTCGTTGAACGGGAAGTGTTGGACGAAGGCCACGGCCACGATCTTCTCCTTCGGATCGATCTGACAATATGTCGTGGCCGCGCCATACCAGCCGAATTGTCCGACCGATGACGGGATGGAAAGCTGACCCGGATCGGTCGTCACTTCCACGCCCAGACCGAACCCCTTCTGGCGCGTCGCCGCCTGATTGTTGGGCAACGTGACCATGTGATTCGCCGTCATCAGCCCGATGGTCTTGCGTCCAAGTATCCGGTGCCCCTCGAGGGTGCCGCCATTCAGCAGCATTTGCGCGAAGCGCGCGTAATCACCCGCCGTCGAGAACAGCCCGCCGCCGCCGCTTTCAATGCCGCGCCCTGCCTCGGCCCAGGCGATGACCAGTGGCTCGGCTTCCACGAGCTTTCCGTCCGGTCCGTGTTTGTATGTCTTCGCCAGGCGATTCATCTTTTCGGCGGGCACGTCGAAGCCGGTGTCCGTCATGCCCAGCGGACGGAAAATGCGTTCTTCGAGAAACGCGCCCAGTGTTTTGCCTGAGAGCTTTTCGATCAACGCGCCGAGTACGTCGGTGTTGACGCCATACGTCCAGGCGTCGCCCGGCTGATGCTTCAGCGGCAGCCTGCCAACCTTCGCGATGAAGTTGTTCAAGTCCGGCCCGCTCCACAGGTCCGCACGGTCATAAAGTTTCGCGATCTCATCGTTGACTGGCAAATCGTAGATCAACCCGCTCGTGTGCGTGAGCAGATGCTTGATCGTGATCGGACGCTTCAGCGGCTCCAGTTGCGGCGCGTCGGCCGTGCCGCCGGTCATCACCTTCATGTCTTTCAGCTCGGGCAAATACTTCG
>QHOP01000262.1 GCA_003219345.1 Verrucomicrobiota bacterium | reverse complement strand
GCATGGCTGACAGGTCGGATGCCGACTAAAGCAATTAGCCCCTCCGCAAAGGAACTACGCCAAGTAATATAGTCATGCCCTCCGGACATTTCGGAATATGTAACTGGGCAACCCTTCGCCTCAAGGACATCCCGCAACCGTCGGTGATCCGGGATCATGGGCGCTTCAAACTTACCGACCTGAAGATAGAAGCGCGCGTGAAGCCCCGGTGTTGTGACGAACTTACGGATCAACCAACCTGTTTCCTCGGTGAATGGAACGACCTCACAGGGCGGATCCGGCGAATGTCCAAAGGACCCCGACTGTGAAAGCACATTTCCGAACACCTTTGGATATTTCCACGCACAAAAAGCTGCACAGAGCCCACCGTAGCTTGATCCTGCGAGGATCACATCCGAAGGTTTTTTGCTCACATGATATTTAGAGCGCACCCAAGGAACCAGTTCCTCGGCCAGAAACTCCGCGAATTGAGGGGAACAGACCAAGTCTCGATTTCGTGTCTTCTGACTATTGACGAAAACCGCTATAATCGGCGGAATTCTCCGAGCAGCTAGGAGGTTGTCGAGAATGAGAGGAGTTTGGATCGCGGAATGGTCAGAATACCCGTAACTCTCACCATCGAATACGACGAGCAACCCGTAAGGTTTGTTTTTCGGGCTGTAGCCAGGAGGCGTATACACGGCGAGAGCGCGCTCTTCATCGAGGACTTTACTCTTAACCGTTAACTGGATCCGGACACCCTTCGGCGCATCAGGCTGCGGCAGAATCCAGGGTTGTGGAGGAGCGTCCGGAAGTTCAACGACCGAGCGTCCCGCGAGGCTTCGAGGATTGAGTGGATCAAGTTGAATTGGCCCACCATTTATTTGAAAGGCATAACCGAATCGTGAATCCTTTGGAATTCTATCGGTAACAAACCAAAGGTCTGAACCCTCTAGGTGAGCGACCCTTTTCGTGGGTTTACTCGGAGGTTCGCCGTAAATGACTATTTCGCGTGTTGTTTCATCACCTCGCCAAATGAAGGTAATCCAGCGAAATTCACTATCGCCGGGAATTGGCTCAATCAGGGGTGCCTTCCCGTTCATTTCCGCCCAAAAGTTCGTGATCGTATTTTGATTCCCAGCGCGCAACTCCTCCATCAACTGTCGAAGCTGGGGGCTTTCATCCTGCAGTTGGGGTTCTGCCGATCTCACGAGATTCGCGGTCGCCGTACAGCAAACCAGAATGAACATGACTAGCCTCTGCGAGAGTCCTTTTCCTCCGTTTCTTTCGATGGTCAAATGATTTGGTATCATATTATGGAGCAATTCTGTTGACTGTATTATGAACCGATTGAAGTGAGGAAAGTCCAATTCCACTTCAACAAGGCCAACGCTCACTTCGATATTGCCTGGGAGTCTAGTTCAAGCGTCGACGCAGATATTGTATGTTCTTGCGGCTGCCACGGAATCTTCCGGGCGTGACGCCCAGGATGCGCTTGAAGTGGCGGTTCAGATGACTCTGATCGACAAATCCTGCGTCAACAGCTGCCGAGGCTAAGGAGTCTCCTGCGCGAATCCGACGCATGGCGTGAAGGACCCGGCGTTGGAGCTGGTATTGATATGGCGGCAACCCAATTTCTTCCCGAAAAGACCGCAATAAGTGGTAGGCACTAAGACCGGTCAACCGACTCAGGTCATCGAGTGAAATGTCCTCAGCGAATTTGGCGTCAATATAGTCCCGCACAAACGTAATCTCTCGCCTTGAGCACGAGAACACTCCGTGAGACTGCTGCGTCCTGCCGTGATGGCGGAATAGCCGCGCAAGCCCGGCAAATAGAAGCGAATGAACCAGCAGTGTTGGCTCGCCTGCCTCTACGGCAGAGTGTAAGCGCAGCATCCCCGAGAATATTTCGTGGTCTGAGACGACCGACTTAGCAAATGTCGGCAGCGTCCTGTTCCGATGGGACACGTTGGGCAGAGCGCGCTCAACCACGCTTGGCGGCGCGTAAAGCGTGCGATAGGCAAACCGCCGGTCATCGATCGCACCATTTTCATGCACTTGACCCGGATTGAGTAGAATTATGTTTCCGGCATGCACCAATTCGGTACGGTCGTCATGCCGCAAGCGCTCGACTCCACTGACCATAACGGCGATGACGTATTCTTCGTGGAAATGCCATGGGAAAGTTTGGTGACGATACGAGCCAAACACGAACTCGGCGCCCCCAAGTTTGGTTGGGCGCCAGAATCGCGTAAGCTTGGTCGCAGTGGACGACATCTGAGGCAGACAATGCCAAGTGGCGATGTCCTCTGAAAAGTTGAAAATGTGGTTTGTAGTTCTGACCTCCGTAATCCCTGAGCCCTCGACACTCTAGAAACCCGCCTCAGAGCCAGCCAATTCTATGTGCTCCACAATGATAGTTCATGGCGCGGCCATGCAACGTAAGTGAGGGAATTAGGTTTGGGCATGTCTGAACGGACGGTGGTTTGGCATAAAGCGGTGTTTCCCATCCATTGGTCAGAAGGTTTTTTGAGGCGTGGGGAGGGCTCTGAAACATGGTCTGGCCGATTTGCCGGAGAGGTTTTTTGCCTCCCCGGCGTTGCAGACGACGTTTCGTCGCCCTCATCCAGTTATCCCTCGGCAGGTTGCTCCTGAGCAGAGCCTGCTTCTGTTTCACTGGACAAACGTTAGGGTCTATACGGGTGGAAGTCTGCCCGAACCAGCGAAGCATTTTGTGGAAGTGCTACACGAAACCGAACGCTGAATCGGCTACAACCCGAGGAAATGAACGATGCGTCATTCACGCTGTGGAATGTATCCCGAAAGACGGGATCAAGTGGTGCCCTCACGGCACCACTTGAAGCTGCCAGGTGTGGTAAAGAAAAAGCAGGAATGGGTATGACACTTACCCCTCCGCAAATGCGTGAGGAAGCCGCTCGAAGCGCGTTCGCCGGGCTGCTCGACAAAAAATCGTGTCGAGCGTCCGATGGCTGCTCGATGGAACGCCGCCGGGTTGTTCGCCGATTTGATGCGGGCGCGTTCCGAAGATCGGAACGAAGAAAATCCGAGGCGCGTCCGATTTGAGATCGCTGGGACGCTTGTCTCCTTGCGCGGGCAAGCGCCTTTGGGAAACCGTTTTCCGAAGCAGTTTGGAAACTCTTTTCCAGACGATTTTCCAACTGAGCGCAGCCGCTGAAAAATCGGGCAGTCGCCGGAAAGGGAAACGGCGCAGTTGCTCATCTCGCGCCGGTCGCGCACTGGTGGTTCGTCCATTTGTTGCCGCGCACAACGCCCACGGGTTTTTCCTTTTAGCGGTGAGGAGTGGGTGCTGGTTTCGTCTGAAGCGCGTCCGAATCTTTGACGGTCGGCGTGCTGTCGGGAGTCGCGGTCTTGCTTGGTAGGCACTCTGGCCGCCGTGCCGGGCTGCGTGGCGATGCTGGCGCATTCGCCTGTTGCCTGCCTGGTGCGCCGGTTATTTCCTGGCTGTCGTTCCATTCCTGGCGCTGCTGTTTCATCAGGCCGCCGGCTGCCACACTCGCCGCGTGAATCCTTAAGCGCCTCCCCTCCTTGGCGAGCGAGCATTGTCACATGAGGAACGGAAGCGGCTGTTCGAGGCGACCCGTAGTATCATTGACAAGCGCAGCGAAGCCATACAATCATAGGCGCGATTCACGTGGAGCCGAGGCCGTTGCGTGCGCCTGACGGCGCGCTGTGCGCGTTTGCGCAAGGTTCACGAGCGTTGAACGGCGTTGAATCGGGGGCTTACAGTAAAATGCGTTGAGCATGTTGAATTGGTCAACGGCTTTCAACATGCAGGCTTGAAAGGCGGCAAAAGGCGACAAATATTCATGTCAAAAGGCAACAAATTGCGGCAAATCTGTCGCCTCCTTTTGTCGCATTTTGAAAGTGCTGCGAACGCGGCTCACCACGTTGGCCGAATGGCGAAGGGGATGGTGTCATCGCTTTTTCGCCTGCGGATGAAGGCGAGACGACCGCGAGAAATTCGCCTTGGTCGGATGTTCGATGGATGTTCCGCTCATATCCATGACACAGTCGCGTGGGGTTGTGCGCGTGCATCGGAGGTTCGATTGTGGTCGCCGGTCGCCGCGTCAAGGTCGTTCCGCCCTGTTTCCCTTCGGCTTCCACCTTGACCCGCCACCCGGCTCCGGGGAGTTGCGTCTAGGATTTCGCGCACGAAGAATTTCATTTGCACGCTATCGAGGGGGCTCTCTAGCTCGAAGTCAGTCCTCCATCATTGGGATTTTGTTTGGTTAAACTAACCGGTCGTCGTTGATCAGAGGAGGATTTGTTGATTTTAGAACTGGTTGCGATTTATGGATCGGGCTAGAAGATTGGATTGAATCAACGAACCGGCCGTCGTATATTGGAGGCAAGTTTGGTTGATTATGAACAAGTTGGGACTTTCCCATTCGGTCGAAAGGCTGGTTTGGATAAACGAACCGGCGGTTGTTGAATAAAAGGTTAGGCGGCATGAGCACCATCGTTCCAATCCATTCAATAGCAGGGATTGCTGTGGCAGCAACTCTCAGCCTGTCCGGCTGTTCTGACAACAGACAGACTCAGGCACCAACTGCTCCACAGGCCAAACACATTCCACAGACATCGGTCACACAACGGTTCGCCGGGCATGAGTTCACGGTGCCATCTGGCTGGACCACCGAAAAGGCATCTGGCGGGGCATCTGGCAGTCTCTTGCTCCTGGCGCCCCAAATCGAGGACAATTGGCAAGCCAACGTGTTTCTTGAGGCGAGAGTTGACCAGGAGAAGCGTTCGTTGGAGCAGTCGCTCGCAGACCTCGCACCCAATCTCAAAGTGCGCAAGGCGCAGTTCACAGAGTTGAGCCGCAAGACTGGTAAGCTTCCCGGCGGCATTGAGTACGGCCTTCTTGAGTATTCATGCACTCAGCAGGGCACCAATTTGAGAGAGTGGGAGGTCGTTGTGGAGCTTGCGGGTGGCAACAGATTGTTTATCCTAGCGTCATCACCGTTATCGCGCTGGGACAAGTATCAGCCGTTGTTCAGATCACTGCTTGATTCACTACACTGACATGCCGCCTATGGGAACATCGCCAATCTCGATGTTGCTCGGAGGAGGCTGTGCTCTCGTCCTCGGCACCCTCTTCAAGTTTCGTATCTTGCCGTTTCTCAAAGGCGACACGATTTTGAATGGTGGCAGGCAGATGCCGACCGCAGAGTTTGCAGCGTTTGGTGCTCGATGGTTCTACATTTTCGGGATCGCCTGCATTTTAGGCTCACTGATTTGGTGGGCCGTCCGAGCCACAAAGAAAAAAACATAAGCGCCTCGCCGAACAAACCGGCTGCAAGCGAACCCGGCCATCGCGCACTGGTTGCAAGCGTGGCCTCTCGTGGGCCGGGGCGCTTCGGTCGTTAGTGCGGCTTCACACACCACTATGATATGAAAAAGTTCGCGCTCATTCTCGGAACGGTTTTGGTTGCAGCCGCGTTGGTCGCCGCTGGCTGGTATGTCGGCTACGACCGGCGAGTTCTCACGGAGGCTTACGCGATTCCGACCATTGACAAGCATCTAACGGAGGCTGGCGTCACCGCGATGCTCATTCATCAGCTCGATTCGGCCCGCACCGATGACGCTCGCCACATGCTGCGGCTCCAGCTTGACGGTCAGATTCTGGCTATCGACGCGTTGCTGGACGCTTCGGACGCACGCAGTCGAGAGTTGGCTGGTAAAGTCTTCGCACGTATTGCGCAGTATCGGGCGGAGCATCCATCGAGTTACACGGGCCAGTTCGATGCGGATGTTTCCGCCAAGATTGACGCGATTTTGAGACGAGCCAAAGAGAGCCAGAAATGATGCCGCCTACATGCGCTGCAACGAACCCGGCCATCGCGCCCTGGTTGCAAGCGTGGCTCTCGTGGGCCGAGTCGCGGGTCGTTAGACGGCGCCACATGCGCGCCCTAGTTTTCATCTGCCTTTTGTTCGTCTCTGGAGCGGCGGGCGGTTGTTCGCGTTCAGGTGACTTGGGCGGCTTTTTGGCACAAGAGGTCGCTAAATGTGGCGGGCACACGAAGACGAACGCCGCACTTGGAAAGCTCGACGCAAAGTGGAAGTTCAAACGTGACAAGAACGGTTTCCAGGCTTCCGTCAGCGGCACATCTTTCGCGGCTGTTGACACATTCATGCAACAAGCGTTCGGCACACCTAAGGTTTCGACTGATATGAATCTCAACGGACAGCCTCAGCGAGTCTGGACCGCCGTTGATGTCGGCGTCGCCATTAACCTTATTGGACGACCCGATGGTGCCGACATCATTTGCATCCGCGGGATGCGTGACATGGGAGAGATGTTTGATGAGATGGACAAGCCGTGGTGGAAAAAGATAAGAATATGGTAGTCTGATAGAACTCAGCCGCGTGCGCCGAGAAGGTTCGAGGCAGCTTTGTCTGGCCCGTTTCCGGATCACAAGGAAAGCGGGCCGGTCAAAGCGCCGCGCATCGGGTCAGGTGGAAATGCCCCTGGATTTTTTGTAACCCTGTTCCAACTGCTGTTCCTGAAAGCGCCTGATTTTCTCGTTCCTGCATTCGGCAATAGCGGTCAGAGGAAGAATTTCCTGCCAGTTGATCCGGTGCCGGGTTGCGATTTTGCGGGCGCGCTGGTTGGTTGTCAATTTCAGCACTTGATTAGCTGTGCTCAGCCACTGGCGCGCCGGTATCTGGCCCAGTTCAACTTGTTGTAGGAATTCGCTCAGGAAGGCGCGGACACAGGGGACCAAGATTTTCAGGTGAGCCACGTCGCGCCTCTTTTGCTGCGGTACGCTGGCGACGAGTTCCAGTTTGCAAGCCAGCAGCGAGATGGGATCAAGAACACGGATCGTTTTTCCATTCCATTCCGCTTGAATGGCCAGCGCCTCCACTGAACCGGAAACTCCGGGAATCCGCCGTACAACCTCAATGTTGGATTTCAACCCGCCAATTTGGTAGGGAATGATTCCTGCCAGTGTGGTCATTTCCACTTTGTGTGGATAAGCCGGAGTCAGTTTCAACTGGCCGGCAATGCGCTGAACATCTTCCCTGCTGCCCTTGAAGTCAATGTCTTCGCTGGTGAATGGCTGTAGCGGTTTGAGCTGTGGTTCGATGGGCAAATAACGTTCGGCCCAATAATTGACGGCCTGACCTCCGATGAGAACGTAAGGCTGTCCTGCCGCGTCGCGTGTTTTGAGGACTTCCGAGAATTGCTCAAGTGAAAAGCCCACGCTATGCCCGTCTGGACAGCGCACGGGCGACCTGCTTGAAATTGGTGATGCGCCATTTCGCGCCGCTGCCAACTAGCGAAGCCCGCCGCTGAAGCGCCACCGCTGCCTGCGGACTG
This sequence comes from Verrucomicrobiota bacterium, assembly GCA_003219345.1. Classification (GTDB taxonomy): domain Bacteria; phylum Verrucomicrobiota; class Verrucomicrobiia; order Limisphaerales; family AV2; genus AV2. Next base: position 350 of record QHOP01000262.1, on the reverse strand, counting down.
CGGCGAGCCTTGCGCGCAGCCGCCATGCGGCTTTGCGCCTCTTGCCGTTTCACTTCGCTGAAAGAGAGCTTTTTCACGATAGCGATTCATACAGCATCCTGGGATGGGAGGCAAGTTTAACGCAACGCTGAGCTGCCGTTCTGAAAGTAGAAGCGGAACGGGAAAGCGATGCAATGGGTCGGGACCTGGCGAGGCGGACGGTCTTGCTATAGAAGACTGCATTGAATCAACGAACCGGCCGTCGTATGTTGCAGCCCGGTTTGGTTGATCATGAATAAGTTGAGACTTTCGGATTCGGTCGAAAGGCTGGTTTCAATAAACGAACCGGCCGGTTGTTGAATAGAAGTTCG
>QHOP01000261.1:2982-13144 GCA_003219345.1 Verrucomicrobiota bacterium | reverse complement strand
TCGAAAACTGGCTTCGCATGTCGAAGTACGACGAGTGAACGGAACCAACTATAACGTCGGCTATCTGAAAGCATGGCTGGCACATATCAACAACACTCCCAGGCCACTTCCCGATTGGAAAGAGATCAATGGGCGCGTTCTCCGTGTCCGGGACGATGGCGCTCTTATTCGGGAGGAGCTTATCAAGAGGCGATACGAAATCGTCAGAAAAGAGCGTCGCGATATGACCAAGGGCGAGCGTTTGACGCAAGCGGGGTTATACCTTACGGGTGCGCCTCCGCCGATGCCTCCTGAGCGGAGGTTAGTCGAGGAGAAGACCGAAGAAGGAGCGCTCATGCTATTGAAGCATTGTCCACTCAAGCTCAGTTCTGCACAGAAGTTTAACGGCTTGGCTATGTTTGTCTCTCAGGACCGAAACACGGAAGGCGACTGGGTTTTCACATACGATTACGGAGAGCCAGTCGATCCGCCGAAGAAGTAGCGATAGTTCTCCGCGCGCGCGCGTGCGCGCGAGCAAAATAACTTGCACCCCCTCTACTTGCGCCGGTTGGTGTTGCAGGTTTCCACTCGCGCGCGCGCGCCCGACGCACATATACCTGCTTGTTTGCGCTCAACGCCCCCATTCTCCTACACTGATTCCAATACCGCAAAGGACTGCTGGCGAGCGACGAAGTCCGCCGGTTGTGCGGCTCTGGCAAACGGCACGGGTGCAGTGCGTGGCCCGGCTTCCCTCAGCAAATTCACTTCCTGCAACCAGCCGAAAATCTGGTTCCAATTGGCGAGGGTTTGGGTCGCCAGACTTGACTTCTCTGCGCTACTTCCTTGTAAGTCGGAATGTGTCCATAATAATTGCCTGATCGGTTTTACCGTAGGGGTCGTCACTGCCTTGATGGCTGAAGACGTAAATCTTTCCGTCGGCGAGTTGAAAGCTCCTCGGATAATAGCAGCTTCGATACGGCTGATTGAGACCTTTGAAGGACAGCCGATGCCACGACACGCCCGTGTTCTCCGTCCAGTAAACGCCGTCTGTCGCGATGTGGAGCACCGGCCCCTCGCGCGTGGCGAGCAGTTCAGGATGACCCGAGTGTTGGAAGGGCGCCGCATGGTACTGCTCGATTGCCCAGGAATCGCTCTTCTTTTGCAACAACCCTTGCCAGCGCGTCTCTCGCGAATTTTTGGTTTTCGGATCGCCACGCCGGAACACGCAAAGAAAATTTCCGTCACGCAACTCGGTACTGTCCCATTCATCCCAGACACTTGACCCGCGCTGTTCCGGCTTTAGTTCAATCCTGAGTGGCTTCCAATTTCTGCCTTCCCGATCAGAGAACATAACGACGGGTTCGCCAATCATCCTTTTCGCGGGGTCGGGGTCATATCGCTTAACTCCGGTCGCGACCAGCCGACCATCTTGCATGCGGCGAATGCGCGTAACGCAATCGCCAAAGTCTCCGAGGTAATTCGTCACTGGCCGGGAAGGTTCGGGCGGAACCTCCGGCTGGCCCCAGGTCCTGCCCAAATCCTGCGAACGCTGAAAGAAGACGCGGCGCGGCAGATTCATCCCTGGCACCGCCGATCCATCCACCGCGCGCAAAATGGCACCATCGGGCAAAGGACAATGCGATCCTCCCCACGCATAGCCAATGCTCGGCCCCGCGTAAGCGGCCTCAGCGACCTCACTCCAGTTTGAACCGCCATTCGTGGAACGTAGATACATATCCGCCATGTGCAGGCCCGTAAAATCCCGCGCCGGATCGACTTTCATCAATCCGAACGCTTCCTGCCATTCGACTTTTGCCCGCGGCCTTCCCTGCGCCGGTCCTGTGACTTCTTTGAACGTGATCATCAGGCTGAGATCAGGCATTTGCCATGCGCCGAGCCAGCAGGTGTAACCGGGCTTTTGCACTGAATGATAAATCGTCTTGCGGGCGTATTGTTCCGCGCTCCATCTGGAGCCGGGATCATTGGGCGGTTCGCCAGCAGCGACACACATGCGGATAAGAGGAATGGCGGAAGCAAAACAAATCGGGCATACCCTGATGATGTTTTTCAGTTGCATAGGAATTTGGGTGCGACTGGGAAGCGCCGGTCCCAGCAGGCGGTTTGAGCCAAAGCGGCAGAGGACAGCCGCAGTTGCAGAATCATCGGCTTGAAGCTGGCGCACCCCGACAAAATCTCCATTCGAGTCGTGCTTCGCTTTCTCGCGTTCTGACGGCGGCCCAAGCTTTGACTTGCGTCCATCGGGCAGCCGGGCAATCGTTTTAACGGTTAAACCGACGGAATCAGATCGCTCGAGGCGGTAAAAATTATGGCGCGCAAATGTTGGGTCTTGTTTTTGGCCGCCTTGCTGCTGAATTTCCCGTTGCGCTGCCGCTCGGAAGGGGGTTCGCGGTGGCGAGTTTACCGGGCTGCAGACGGCCTGGCCGATTCGTCCGTGGTTGCGGTGACCGTGAGTCCGCGCGGCAATGTCTGGGCGAAGCATAGCAGCGGCCCGGTCAGTTGGCTGGATGGCTTTCAAGCGCGCAGTATTCCTTTTTCCGGGGGCGGCAACTATCCGGTGTACGAAAGTCGGTCCGGCCAAATCTGGTGCCTTTACGCGGACGGAGTAATGGAATACCGGCGCGATCAATGGGTGCAGTATCCGGTGAGTGAGATTCACGCGGAAAATCAATCGAGCGCGCTTCGATTGGTGCGCCCGGTACCGCTGTTGCCCGCGGAACGGGACCATTTATTGGCGGTGTTGCCGGACCGGCTTTTGGAATTCGACTCCGGACAAAACAGAACCATCGTCCTTCGCCAGGCCAGGGAGACGAAACTGGGACGATTCAACGAGATGGTCGAGGCGCGCGACGGCGGCGCCTGGCTCAGCGGCAGCAACGGCCTGGCCAAACTGCCGGGCCCGGTGCGGCGTCTGACGCCGGAGTCGTTGTGGCAGTCCTTCCCGGTTGAACCGGCCTGGCAGGTGCAAAACCTGGAGCGACCTATGGAAGACGACGAAGGCGGCGTCACCGTCGTGGCCGAGTCGCCCTCGACCGGCGGCAAGGTTGTGCTGTATTTCAACGGCCAAATCTGGGCCGCGCCGGTTCCAGCGCCCGAAAAGACCCGCTACGCCTGGCGAGACGTGGACGGAACGGTCTGGGCTGCGACCCGCAGCGCGCTGTTCAAGCGACAAGGAAGCGATTGGGAAACAGTGCAGGTCCCTGGTTTGCGCGCCCCGCAGTATAACGATGTGGCCGCGGAACCCAACGGCGTCTTTTGGCTGGCGACGACCGAAGGTCTGGCGCGGCATTCACTGCAAACCTGGCGCGAGCCTCCCGAGTTGGTTTCGGTCGATGCGCCCGTGTTCAGCATGCTCGAAGACCGCAAAGGCGGGACCTGGTTCGCGAGCACGAACGGGTTGCTGGCATTGCGAAACGGGCAACTGCAAACTTTTAAATGGCCGGTTGGCTTTTCGCCTGCTTTCCAGCCTGCCAACGCGCTTTACAATTCGCCGGATGGTCGGATTATCATCAGTTCGGTTGGTCGCATTTTCCTTTTTGATCCGCGAACAAGTCTGTTTTTGCCAGTCGTTCATCCGGCCGGACGGGAGGTCCGCGCCATCCTTGGAGAATTCAAAGCCAATCTTTGCGTTCAGACGGTCGCGAAGGACTCTTCAGGCGGTTTTCGCCTGGAGACATTCGACGGTGAGAGCTTTGACGCGTTCTTTGAGTCGAAGGCGGATTGGAGTTTGGGCAATGAACTCGTGTTCCTGCGAACGACGGAGAATGAGGCGGTGTGGCTGGGCAGCAACCTTGGCCTCGGCGTATGGGACAACAAGACCAAGACCTTCCAGCAGACGACGGCCACGCAGGGACGCGCGGTTGAACTGCTCGAAGCGGGCAAAGGCAAAATCTGGTACGCCAGCGAGGACGTAATCTCCGAGTTCAACGGCAAGACCTGGTCAGTGACGCGCTTCGGAGTGGGTCAAATCCACGCCATGTTCAAGGCCCGCGACGGGAGCATCTGGGTGGGGTCGGCCGGCGGCGTGTGGCGTTTCGCTGATGGCTCGTGGATGGCCAACAGCGTGCAGGAAGGATTGCCATCGAGAGAAGTATTCTGCGTCCGGCAGGACCGACGTGGCGAAATCTGGGCGGCCACCGGGAAGGGCATCAGCCTGTATCATCGTTCTGCCGACCCTGATCCTCCTGTTGCTTCGATCATCAGCGCGGAAAACCCGAAGCGGATCTATGCTTCGGAGGAGGTCGCTTTCAATTTTCAAGGACGGGACAAATGGGACTGCACGCAGCCGGACCGCTTACTGTTCTCCCCTCGGCTGGATGAAGCTCCCTGGTCGCCGTATTCCTCCGAAAGGTCCGCGACGTTTACCAATTTGGCGGCGGGCAGACATCGGTTCGCCGTCCGCGCCATGGACCGCAACTGGAACGAAGAGTTGGAGCCGCAAGTTTACGAGTTTGTTTCGGTGGTTCCGTGGTTCCGGGAGCCGCGGCTGATCGGAATCACCGCGGGTGGCGCCATCGCGACCCTGTTTCTCGCGTGGCTGGCGGTGAACCGCCATTTGCGCCTGTTGCGCAGCTATGCGGAGGTGGAAAAAATCGTTGCGCTACGGACGAGGGAACTGGAACGTGCAAACCAGGAATTATTGCACAGCCAGAAAATGCGGGCGCTGGGCACACTCGCCGCCGGCATCGCGCATGACTTCAACAGCATTCTCTCCATCATCAAAGGCTCGGCGCAAATCATCGAAACCAATCTTGACGATCCTGAGAAAATCCGGACCCGCGTGGATCGAATTAAAACGATGGTCGAGCAGGGCTCCGGTATCGTAAAAGCCATGCTGGGGTTCAGCCGGGCGGGGAAAGAGGAAAAGCTGTGCGACGTAAACCAGCTCGTTTCCGAGATGAAAAGGCTGTTGGGTGACCAGTTTCAACACGAAGTCGCACTCCGATTGGAGCCGGGCGCGCCGGTGGGGCACATCCGGGGCCTTGGCGAATTGATTCAGCAGATGTTGCTGAATCTTATCCTCAACGCGGCGGACGCGATGGGGGGCCACGGGCAGATCGTGCTGCGCACCGGGCGGCTTGAACAGGCGCCGTCGAATCTGGTGCTTGCGCCGGCGGCGCAGCCGCCACTCATTTACATTTCTGTCCAGGACCACGGTTCCGGCATCGCGCCCGAAGTCCTGCCGCGAATCTTCGAGCCGTTTTTCACAACCAAGGCCTTTTCCACGCGCCACGGCACCGGTTTGGGTTTGTCGATGGTCTATGAAATCGCAAAGGAAATGGGCTACGGACTGATGGTGGAGTCAACGCAAGGCAAAGGAAGCACTTTCACCATCCTCATCCCGGCTGCCGGCGAGTCGGAGAATTGATCTGCCCTGTGCCATGGCACTCTAATCCAGAAGCGAGTGTCACGTCACAGCATCCTGAGCCACAAAGAGGCACAAAAAGCACAGAAGCTGCATTTTCTTGCGCCTTTTCGCGGCCTCTGCTTCTCGTCAAATTGTCGTGCATCCTGAGGTTTTCCTGATAGATTGCTGCGACTCATGAACTGCCCCCTCACCCCTTCCCTCTCCCCCTCCGAGGGGGAGAGGGTGCCCGAAGGGCGGGTGAGGGGGGTGGTGGTTCATGACTCCGATGCGCGATTCTGGAATCGAGGAGGCTAACCATGAACTGTCCGCGGTTGCTCATTATCGAGGACGACGATCTCCAGTATGAGATTTACGAAGAAGCGTTGCGAAAATATCAACTTGTTCGCGCTGCCACGGCCAGCGAAGCCCTGAAAACCCTCGCCCAAAGCCCGCCAGACCTCATCCTCCTCGACCATATCCTCGCGAAGGGAGAACTTGGCCTGGATTATCTCGGCGAGCTCAAGGAACTGCTGCCGCACGTGCCAATCATTATCGTTTCCGGCGCTCTGGAAGTGCACCAGCAAATCCATGCGTTGCAAGGGCCGCGGCGGGCGCATTACTGCATCACCAAACCGGCGGACTTGAATGAGTTGAGGCGCACGGTTGAAACCGCGCTCGCGGAGTGCGGCCAGACGGAGGTCGTCCGGCAATTCGAAGCGCTCGAGCGGTCCAAGCGCCTGGACGCGCAGGAATTGCTGAGCCGATCCACCGACCGCCTCAGTCGTCAGACGCAAATCCGTCAACTGCTCGCGAAATCGGACGAACGTCCAAACATTTCCGCGCTGTCCCGCCAGTTCAAAGTCGCCCGCCGTACCATCATTCGCGATCTGCAGGAATTGATTCGCCGGGGCGAGTTGGGCTCCGAAGTTTATCCCCGGTGGCAGAGTGACGACGATGAAGCGGAGGCCGAGGCCGGGGCGTGAGCGCAGGACGGCCGGCTCTGGCTGGGTCCGCGACGTCAGTGACCTCCAGCCAAGCCGGAGGTTTCCCGAGACACTGATGAAAATCCTCTCGATCCACGCTCATTTCGATGATTACGAATTCACCGCCGCGGGCACGTTCGAGATGTGGAAGCGCAAACTCGGCGGCCGCCTTCGCGCCAAGGTGATCGTGTGCACCGATGGCAAGGCGGGGCATCATTTTCGGACGCGGGAAGAAACGGGCAAAATCCGCCTGCAGGAGCAACTGGCCTCCGCTAAAATTGGCGGTTATGAGTTCGAACCATTGCGTTACCCGAACGGCGAGGTTCCACGCGAGGCGTGCCTGCAGGTAACCACCGACCTGCTGGCGGCGTTGTGGAAAGCGATTCGGGATTTTGAGCGGGACTACTTGTTTTGTCCGCCGCTGCCCGCCGCTACGCTTGCCGGCATCCACATTGACCATGTCGCGGTGGCGGAAGCCGTGCGCAGGGTCGCCTACATGATCAACGTGCCGCACGCCTTCACGCCCGAATTTCCCGCGGCCGAGACGAAATCGAAGCCGTGCAACGTGCCGGTGATCCTGAACGTTTATGACGGCTATATGTTCGGCGCGAACTCGTTTGACTTTACGGTCGATGTTGAGGATGCGTTCCAAAAAATCGCAGAAATGACCTGGTGCCACCGGTCGCAGGTCAGGGAATGGCTGCCGTGGGTTGGCCGCCACGACCTGGACGTCCCTGCTTCGTTTGAGGACTGGAGGAAGACGTTGCGGCAGCGTTTGGGCCGGCGCGCTCGCGAGCTGGGCATCAACACCCGGCGGGCGACGGAAGTGTTCACGGTCACGGCGTGGGGCGAGGTGCCTGCTTTCAAACAACTGGTGGACGATTTTCCGAGGATGATTCCGGCGGCATCGAATCTGAGCCGTTTCAAGAAACGGCTGGCGGCCTGGAAAAGTCAATAGAAGGTCTTCCGTAAGGCGGGGCGAGGCAGGGCTGCTCCGAAGTCCGGCGTAAATGTTTGAAAAAATCTGAGACTGATCGCGGGAATCCCGCTCCTCCCTGTCAGCAGCCTGGCCCCAGAGGGTCTGGACTTATGAAGCCGGCGCGTTTTCTCCGCTCAAGGTCAACTCCGCCTGCATCACAATCTTTCCATTCACGGAAGCCGTGGTTTGCGCCTGAATCAAATTTCCCATACGACCAATCACCCGCGCTTCAAGTCGGATGACCGCGCCGGCCTCCAAGCTTTCGAGGATTTTTGCGCCGCGGATCGCGGTCAGCTTGAGACCGGGCATCGGCGGAATGACAGGGTCACTTTGCGCGACTACGCCCGCCAATTGCGCTGCGGCTTCCACCAGCAGGACACCGGGCATCATGGGCCGGCCGGGAAAATGTCCGCGCAAGAACGGCTCGTCGCCGCGCACCGCGTATTCACCGGCCCCGCTTTTCCCCGGCTCAAGGCTTAACAAACGATCGAGGAATCGAAACTCCGGGCCGTGCGGCAGGCGAGCGAGCGCTTTGGAAAAGGGGACGCTCATTTTCTCAATGGCTCAACCACCTTGAAATCGCTCGCCAGTTCCGGCGCGAAGGTAGAATCAGCGAGCTTCGGATTCAGCACGGCGTTGGTAAAATCGTTCCGCAGGGTGGAGCCGTCGGCGAATTGAAGTTCGGTCGCCCGCAACGAGCAGTCGTTTGTCGCAAAAGCGATTTTGATTCGCGGCATCAGACGACGCGCTGAAGGCGACCTGGGTTGCAGCGTGACTTCGTGAACGTTATTCGTGGTCGTCTGAGCGATCACCCGAAAGCGCGACTCCAGTTCGCTTTGGCTGCGCGGGAAACCGGCTTCGAGCAGGGCGAGGGTGTCGCGCCATTGGCCGGTCTGTTCGCCGGTGAGCGGATATTTTTCCGCGCGCTTCAACTTCGGGTAAATGACCAGCATCTGCCCGGCCTGCCGCACGGCAATGGTTTGTGGCGGGTTGCCGAGTTCCCAGTGAAAACGGTTCGGAGCAGCGAACCAGACGTGTCCGGTCGCCGTGAGCGGTTGGGTCAACGATTTCAACGCCCGGGTCTGAACCACTTCCGCGGACCAGGTCTGGATGTTGGTCTGAGCCTTGAGCCAGGCGGCGAGAGTGGAGTTGGTGTCGGAGCCGGATAGCCGCCCACTAAACACGCCAAATAACGCGAAGAACAGAAAAACTGAGGCCCGTTCGCGCAAGGCGCCGAGGACAGCGTGGCGCAGGCATCCTGCCTGTCCGCCAAGAAACTGACCGGGCCCCGTAGCCGCCGAGGTAAGGAGGCGGATTTCCCGGGCAAGGCGGCGTGTTCTGTCCGCCTCCTTACGTCGGCGGCTACTCTTGAGGCGGCGCGTTACGGCCAGATCGGAACAAAGTGATACCATTGGTCGGGATGTTGGCGGATGGCGGGTTCAAAAGCACGCATGATTTCCTGGGTGAGCGTGTGGCGCGTTTCGCGCGAGCGCAGCGCCGCGCGCTCGTAGGGAATTTCCGGCAGGATGTGCGCCGTATAGCCTTTGCCCTTGCGCAGCAGATAGACGGGCAACAGAACGCAGCCGGACGCGCGGGCGAGTTCGGCCGCGGCGATGGAGGCCGCGAATTTTCTGCCGAACAATTCCACGATTACGGCGCTCTCCTGCGGCGGACGGTCCATCAGCAGCGCAACGGTCGCGCCCGCTTCGAGCCGGCGAATGATTTCGACGAACGCAAATGGATCGCGACCGATGACGACGGTTTCAATACCCCAGCGGGCGCGCGCAGCCTGCCGGATGCCGGTGAGACGCCCGTGCGGTTCAGCGAGAGTGATGATGAGCAGTTTGACGCCTCGTTGAGCGAGGAGCGGGGCGCCGAATTCCCAATTGCCCAGGTGTGGAGTCAACAGGAGCATGCCGCGTCCGGTGGATTGAGCGGCGGCGAAATGCTCCCAGCCGGTCAACTCGTCAAACATGCGAGCGATAGGCTGTCCGCTTTCGTAACGCCAAAGGTCGGCGAGCTTTCCGGCGAAATTCCGTAACAACTCGCGGCCGGTTTTTTCAGCGGCGGCGCGGTCGCCGCCGAACGGAGGCAGAAGATTGCGAACCACCACCGCCCGCCGCCGCCGGGCGAGTGTCCAATAAACGTCCGCCAGAATGCGGCTCAATCCGGCGGCTGTCCGGGGCGGTAATTTTCGCGCAATCGCAAGACCGATTTGCCATACTTCGGCCCGATAAAGGCGTGACGGCCTGGCCAGTCGAGAGTTGGGAGGCGAGGATTGCGCTGGCGACGATTTCGCTTCCGGACTTTCGGCTTTCGACTCCTGACCGACGAATGTTTTCCACCAGACGGGCAGCAGAAAGACCGAGATCAACATGTTGCCAGCGATCCCCACCGCGCAGACCTGTCCGAGACTGGACATGCCGGCATTGCTCGACCAGGCCAGCGAACCGAAGCCCGAGACCGCCGTGGCGCCACAGAGCAGCAGCGCGCGCCCAACGGAGCGGTAGGCCATGGTCAAATCGCCGCGATGACGGCGGAGCGCCAGTTGCATGAAGATGCTGTAATCAACGCCGGTTCCAAGAATCAACGGCAGCGCCATCAAGTTGAGCAGGTTCCAGGACCAGCCCGCAATTCGCATGACGGCGAGGAGGCAGAGTCCGCTGATGAACAGGATGCTCAAGCTCAGGACGACTTCGGTGAAGCGATGAAACGCGAGCCAAAGGGAGAGCAGGACCAGGCCTGCCATCGGCAGCACGAGCTTCCACAAGTTGCTTTTGACACTGGACAGAATCGCGCCGCCCAACAACTCCCAGCCGGAAAGCCAGACTCCGTCGCGCGGGAGTTGCCACTCAA
>QHOP01000261.1:0-2892 GCA_003219345.1 Verrucomicrobiota bacterium | reverse complement strand
TGCCGCGCTCGCCTTTTGCCAGACGTCCAGGATGCCTTCGGTCAGCGCCAGCGAGTTGCTGGCGAACCCGTTGGACAAGGCGCAAACGTGGAGCAGTTCGCGCTCAGAGGCCAATTGCCGGGCGGCTGCGCGATTGGCAGCCTGGAGTTCCGGCCGCGGCCAAAGCGCGGTGGGCAAAGTGAATCCGGACAGCAGGTGATAGGACACCGCCTCGTCGAGCAGGGGCGCCACCTGGCCCAGGCGCCGGGCAACCTCGCCTTCATTTCGACCTGCCACGATCAGCCAAAGAGGTTCGCGCTTTTGGTTTAGTTGCTGTTTGATGGTCTCGAGGGCGGCATAAGCCTGACTGTTTCGGGGACGCAACGCGTTGGCGGTGGCGTCCATCCTGGGATGGCCCGAAAGGAGCGCGCATGAAGCGGAAAAAATCAGCAGACCTGTTCCGACAAAAACGGACCTGCTGACAATCGGTCTGAGCGGTGGTGATGGTTTGGGTTCGTGCGCCTGATTGGTCTCGGTTGTTTTGGGTCGGGGATGTTTTCGGTCCGGAAAAAGCGGCGGCAAAAAGGCGAAGATCATCACCAGCGCGGACAGTCCCACGCCAACGCCCACCAGCGATCCCAGTTGAGCCAAACCGGGCAGGCCGCCGAAATTCAACACGAGGAACGCGGTGATGGTCGTGACTGCTGCCCAGAAAATGCTCGGCGCAATCGCGCGGCGGATTTCCGGCACGGACAGGTCCGGATGCGCCAGAGCTTCCTGGTAATGCACCACGGCATAGTCCACCGCCAGACCCAGCAGAATGGCGGCGAACCCCATGCTGACGACGTTGACCGTCCCGAAGATCAGACCGCCCAGGGCAAGCGTGCCGGCCAGGATCAACGCCAGCAAAGCGAGCAGCCACAGCATGGGCCTCCAGCGTCGATGCGCGAGCCAGAACAACATCGCGATGAACAGCGACGTGCCGCCGACCGAGGTCGTGACATCGCGTTCCATGCCGCCGGCGATCTCGGTGACGAAGGCCGGGCGCCCGGTGTAGCCGATGGCGACGCCGTCTGCCGACTGTTGTGCGGGCGGTACAGCTTCGTTCACCATTTGCCTCACCGCTTGGAGCCACTGCGCGCATTCACGGTAGCTCGCCAGCTCGCTCTGCGCTTTGACAAAGACGAGGCGAAATGTGCCATCGGCCGAAGCGAACATCTCCTGTCCCTCGCCAAAACGGGGGGCGGAACCCGTCGCGCCTTCGGGGAGGCTGGTGAGTCCGAAGGGGTCGTAACTGAGTCGCGCGAGGTCGCTGGGCGACAGAGACGTGGCCAGTGCGTCGCGCGCGGTCGCCAGCAACGAATTGAGGTTCGTGGCCGCGAGACGGTGGGTCAGTTGACCAAAAGCTTCCTGAGGTTGATTAAGCCACAGGTAAGCGATCAGCTCGGCGGTTTGCGCAGGATGTTCGAGCCACGGCGGCTGCCAGGTAACTTCGGCGACGAGATTGGTTTCGCGGCGCAGGCGCTCGGCGATGGCGCGCGCGGTGCTCTCAGTCGTTTCGCTGTCGGCGGTGTGAACGTAGAGAATCAACTCCCGCGCGTTGGCAAAATGCTGCTGGTAGATTTTAAGCCCTTGCACAGCGGGCGCACCGGCCGGCAGCAGGTTGAGCACCTCAACATCAAATCGAAGGCGCGCAAGCCCCAGCGCAATCGGAATCGGCAGCACGAACCAGAGCCAGCGACGTGGAGAGCTCATGCTCATGGAGTCAAATAACCTTCCAGCATTTCGCCGGTGACGTTGTTTTCCAGACGCCAATGACCGTCGTCGCGCGGACGCCAATGCCAATTCGCCGGGGGCGCACTGTCACGGACGCAACGCAGGAGCTGCAGCCAGGCCAGTTGCGCCGGCGGTTTGCCCGGAGCGGACCAGGATTTGCCTTCTGCGACAAATTGAATTCGCCACGCGTTGGAGGTGGTTTGAGCCACGACCAATGGCAGTGGTGTCTTGGTAAACTGGAGGAATGCGCGTCCGTCGGAGTGAGTGGCGACGAGCAGTTCTCCCGCGATTTCAGGCGCATCTTGCCTCGATCTCCAGACGGCCTGGCCACGTTGAACGCGCCAGCCGGGCTCAGCGAGATTTACTGCCGGAAGCGGAGGCACCGTGCGACACGAACACAGCGGGTAAAGCGCAAAGGAGACGGCGAAAAGCAGAACAAAATCCCGCTGCGCGAAAGAAATCTCTTTGTGCATGGCCCGGCCGACCGAACCTGTTTCACAAAACTGCACGGCAATCAAGCGCGAAACTTTTGCGCAGCCAGCGCAGGTTTGCTGGACGGGTGCCGACGTAAGGAGGCTCATTCTATTTCGAGCCAAGGAAGTTGGCGCCTCCTTACGTCGGCTGCTACGGTTCAGGGCTTCAATGCGCGCCAAGAATGGGCGTCGGGGCTACCCATGAACCGACCCACCCCTGACCCCTCCTAGGAGGGGAACTCGGCAAGCGTGCCCGACATTGACTCCCTCCTCCGGAGTGGTTGGGGGTGGGTTCATCGTCCCAATGCGCGGACGAAGACCGTGGGGGCTTTTTATGATCAGCCGTCTCACCACGTCCCTCTCCCCGTCCTGTTCACCACTGGCCCGAGGCCGTTTTGTCCTGGGACGGATGGAGGCCGAAGCGATTCAGTTTCTCGCGCATGGTCAGGCGGGAAACGCCGAGCCACCGGGCGGCTTTGGCTTGATTGCCGTGGGCAAGGTTGATGGCCTGCCCGAAAAGCTCGCGTTCCACGTTTTCGATCGCCCGGGTGTAAATGCAGCCTGCTTTGCCGTTCTGGGCATTGGCGAGCAGTTCGGTAACGTAACCGGTCAAAGCTTCCTCAGCGCCCGGCAGGGACTGAGCGGTTCGCGCCAGGACTCGTCG
>QHOP01000574.1 GCA_003219345.1 Verrucomicrobiota bacterium | reverse complement strand
TCCTTCGACGTATCGCCGCGTCGCGAAGGAGCGATTCGCCGCATCCGCACCGTCCGCGTGCACCAGAGGAATTCGTCCATCCACCACATTTTCACCTCCTTCGTGGGAAGGATATTCTTTCGTTGCAGGGAAATGCGAATGCCATGCATTTGCTGGATTTGGCTGAGACAGGCCGTTGAGGGAGTAATCTCGTCCGGTTTCGATTGTCCTGCGCTCCAATTGGTTGACCGCCGGAACCATTTTTAGGCTGGGCTGGAACGTGACGTGCAAGAGGCATGTGGCAGATGAGCGATAAAAACGTGGTATCCAGAGAGTCCATTGATTTGCGCGTGTGTGCCACCGGGGGATTGGGCAAGGTAATTTACATGGTAGTCCTCTGGTGCGCGGCATTTGTGATCCCTCAATGCAACGCGCTCTCGATCAGGGACGCGCTGGGAGCCATATTCTGGGACAAAAATGAGGCGTGGCGCGTTGTCGAACAAGTTCTCGCTGCGCGGGTTGACGCATACCGTCGTTACACTGGCCATACGCCCGGGGCTTTCGACATCTACGTTCTCTGGAACGCGCCGGGACAATTCCACCGTGTCGGATACCAACAAAAGCGCATTTCCCGGGTGGTCGCCGAACGTGCGATGCGGTTTACAAATCTGGTCCGACGAGCCGAATCACCTACGATGGTCGCTGCGAACCCTAAACTGGAGAAAGGACTGCTCCTGGCTGACCGGGGTCTTCCTCAATTCGCCCTGGCAGTCAACGGGATGGATTGAGTCGCGGAAGGCTTTTCCGGTTCGATCCTTCGGGAAACGCCGACGGTAACAATTGTCTGAGCTTGAGCGGTGAGATTAGGGTCTTGCCGACTGGCGGCGGTGCAAACGAGACCCAACTTGGAGAATTTGAACCTGACAACTAAAGGGGAAAGGCAATGAGGACTCAGCTTGAGCAGGAAACCTGCGATACAACGCCTTTAGCTTGTTCAACAATGGTACACGCTGCGGACTGGTCAGAGCGGAATTGCGCCTGGTCAAGGTTGGTGTGCTGCTCAATTCTCCCAGCACTACAGTTCTGTTACCTGGTTTTCAAAGCGGCTTTGAACAGGTCGGCGTACATACCTCGGACGGCATCAACGAATACGATTACGTCAGTATCAAGTCCATGAACGATCCTCAAGTACCCGAAGGGGACGGACTTTTGTTGTGGTTGTTGCCTAGGGGGATTCTGCTGCTGTGGAGGAAGCGATGATTGGCCCCGGCGAATACGACGATGCCTGCACCGCAGTGCGGGAATCGACAAAGGCCGAAGGCGTTATACTGATCGTCTATGGCGGAGAGCATGGTAACGGTTTTTCCGCGCAATTGCCAGAGTACATAATTGAACGGATGCCGGACGTGCTGAGGCAAGTGGCTGACCAAATCGAAAAATCATCGGGATAGTCTCTGACTACTTCGGATTTCGGGCTTTGAATTGAGCCTCGTCACCTCGGCTGCTACCATGTTCTTTGGACCACGAGTTCCACACTTGTTTAACGCTGTAACGATTCAACGATTTACGGTTCAACGTTTCTACGCCCCATGTTCAGTTTCCGGAGTAAGCGTACGTTTGAAAAAAGATTTCAATATCAGTCACGCCATTGCCGTCGCCTGTGCCGTTCGTAGGCGGGTTACGTATTATTTCCTTTTTGGCTGATCCGAGTGTCACTGCTTGGGACTGACCCCTTCTCTGTAAAGTGGTAGCTGGTGGACGTTCATGCCGTAATGTCTTTACTTTCCGAGGCGGTGAAGTTTTTCCAATGCCTGGCGCGGCACGTCGAAGCCGTTTCCTTCCGGACCGCCCATTTCGACGATGTACCATCTGGTG
>QHOP01000260.1 GCA_003219345.1 Verrucomicrobiota bacterium | reverse complement strand
GAGATCGGCGACGCGCGACAGCAAACGTCCCGCCGCGCCGCCATCGAGAACGCGATGATCGAAGCTGAGGGTCAGGTTTGCTTCAGTCACCGGCACGAATTGTCCTTTGCTCTCGTCCCAACTCGGCACGCGCCGTCCCGCCCCCATGCCCAATACGAGAGTCTGTTCAGGCAGTGGAATCGGCGTGGCCCAGGTGAGTCCGAACGTTCCAAAGTTCGTCACCGTAGCGATGGAACCGCCGGTCGCATCCGCAGGCAAGGGCCGCTGCCGTGCCAGTTCAACCAGCTCGCTGTAACGTCCTGCCAACTCCTTGAGCGACAGCTTATCGGCGTTACGCATCACCGGCACCAGCACGCCGTCCGCTGCCTCGACGGCAAACCCCACATCGATCGCGGACGGATGAACAATTTTATTTCCAACCAATCGTCCTGCTGGGGCGCTGTTCTCCGCCAACGCCACGGCCAACGCGCGCAGAGCATAAAGCGCGGGGCCGGCCCTGGGATTGCTCGCTTTGCGGTGCGCCAGCATGGCCTCCAGACATACCGGCAACGCGACCGTCGCCAAAGGCCGCGTCCAGCTTCGACGCATCGCGTCGGCCACAGCGACGCGCATGGTGGAGGCCGGACTCAACTTGTGCCTTTCGAGGTTGGCCAGGAAATTCTCGAAGTCCTGAATCGTCACCCGTCCGGCAGCGCCACTGCCCGCAATGCCTGCCAGATCCGCCGCGTGCAATCCGAGCTCGTTCATTCGCGCTTTCATCCGCGGCGACATGTAACTTGCGCCAGCAGCATGGGCCGGCACCGGCAGACCGCGGACGGTCGGTTCAACTTTTTGGCTTTTGCCGTCGGCAGAAGGTTTGCCGCCGTTGTCAGCCAGAGCGGCGCTCTCATGCCCGGCTGGAGCAGGAAAATCCAACCCCATGCGCGCAGCGTCTTCGGCGCTCGCTTCCAGATAACCCAACACCGCCCCGACGGGGTAACTCTCGTTCAATTTCACCAATAATTTTTCCACGCGCCCGCCGCACGGCGAGGTCACGTTCATCGCAGCTTTGTTGGTCTCCACCTCAATCACATCCTGATCGACGTTCACCTTGTCGCCGACCTTGACCAGCAGACTGATAACGGTCGCCTCCGCGATCGATTCGCCAAGCTGAGGCATGATAATAGGGACTTGCGGCATAAATTATCCTGCGGTGATGCGCTGCTGGCATGGGGCGGTGACAGGCGCATGGAAAATGCGGCGCCACAGCACGTCATGACTCCAACCTTGTCTGGCGTAGATTCGCTGGAATTTCATTTCCTAAAGGCGAAGGACGTTTCGCGCCGCAGTAGCGATGCTGCGGGCGGTAGGGCGGTGCGCCGCCCAGAGATTGGGATGATAGGGCACAGGCGTGTCTTTTGCGTTGAGCCGTTGCGGCGGTGCATCGAGCAAACCAAATCCTTCGCCGGCAACGCGTGCCATGACTTCAGCGGTTACTCCGCCCCACGGCCATGCTTCGCCGACACACAGCAATCGGCCCGTTCGCGCCACCGAAGCCATGACCGTATCGGTGTCGAGCGGCTTTACCGAACGCAGATCAACGACTTCGATTTCCGTGCCCTCGCTCGCCAGTTCTTCTGCCACTGCCAGCGCCTCGTGCACCATCGCGCTGTAGGCCACGATCGTCAGGTCGCGGCCTTCGCGGGCAATACGCGCTTTGCCGGTCGGCATGGCGTCCCCGGGCAATTTGTCGGCCTTGAGATGGTAGTAGAGGTATTTGTGTTCGCAAAAGATCACCGGGTCATCGATCGCCACGGCCTCCAAAAGCATGTGGTAGGCGTCTTCGACCGTCGCCGGCGTCATGACCACCAATCCGGGGTAGTGGGCGTAAATGGCCTCCATGTTCTGGCTGTGAAACGGGCCGCTGCCGGAAGTGCCGCCGGCAGGCAGCCGAATCGTAATAGGACACGGCACCCGGGTCCGCCAATAAAGTGTCGCTGCCTGATTGATGACCTGATTGAAGCCGACCGCGGAAAAATCCGCGAACTGCATTTCAACAATCGGGCGCATCCCGTCAATGGCCGCGCCGATGGCCAGTCCGATTATCGCATCCTCGCTGATCGGCGAATCAATGACCCGGCCGGGAAACTCCTCCGCCAGATTTTTCGTCGCTTTGAACGCGCCGCCGAATGCGCCAACGTCCTGCCCGTAGATGAACACGCGCGGGTCTTCGGCCAATGCCCGCGCCTGCGCCTCGCGAATGGCTTCCAGGTACGTAATGCTCATACGCTCTTCATCCCGGCCGTTCCTCGCGCGCTTCGAGCAATCGCTGCGACGACAACGCCCGCCAGTCTTCCTCGTACGGATCGGGCACCGGCTCGCGCTGAACGGTGGCGACGGCATCCTCAGCCTTTTGAACCATCTCGCTCCGCCAAAGCTCGACGGTCCGCGCGTCAGCCCAGCCTTGCTGCAACAAATGTTCCTCGGCCACTTTCAGGCAGTCGCGGCCGACGGGCGATTGCTTCAATTCGGGATCTACGTAGTCGGCGACATCGTGCTCGCCATGTCCGCAAAGCCGGAGGAGACGAGCCACGACCATTTGCGGGCCATGACCTTCCCGGGCGCACTTGACGGCTTCGCCCACCACTTCGAGGCAGGCGGACAAATCAGTGCCATCCACCGTGTGGCTATCGACACCGTAGCCGATCGCCTTGTCCACGAGATCGCGACAGGCAAACTGGCGGGAAGTGGGTGTGGAATAAGCATACTGGTTGTTGGCCACGATCAGCACGAGCGGCAATTTTTCCACCGCCGCCAGGTTGATCGCTTCGTGGAAGGAACCGGTCGAAGTGCCTCCGTCACCGATGGACGCGGCGCCGACAACGCCGCTGATGTTCCTGAGCCGTCTGGCGAACAGAATCCCGTTGACCACCGCGATCATGGCCCCGAGATGGCTGATCATCGGAAGGAGTCCCTCCCGCGGGCGGCCGCGATGAATGTTGCCATCGCGTCCGCGCATCGGGCCCAGCGTCGAGCCAAGGTAGGTGCGAACCGCGTCGAGGATCGGCTCCCCAAAGGCGAGCCGGCCGGCTTGATCGCGAATGAGCGGAGCGAACACGTCTCCTTTCCGCAACGCCAGTCCGACCGACACGCTCAATGCCTCCTGCCCGCGCCCAAGAAAAACGCCACCGTGAATTTTGCCGGCGCGGTAAAGGCCGGCAAACTTGTCGTCCAACGTCCGCGCCAGCAGCATCCAGCGAAACGCTTTTGTGTATTCGTCACGGAAAGTTGAGACAAGAGCGCCGGCTTTCGTGCTGGCAACAGTCTGAACCATGCGGATTATTTACGCGCCTTTGCGCTTCCAGTGCAAATGTTTCTTTACGCGGCCGGCCAAAAGGCCGCCAAAGTTTGGTTGTGAAACGAAGCGATCTGCCGTATAGGTTTGCGGAAGACGATTTGAACTGATTCACCAGTGAAAGCCGCCCCGCGACCCTCAAACGAAGTCGAACGACTCAATGCGCTGCGCGCCTATAATGTCCTCGACACCCCGCCCGAAGAAGCCTTTGACGACCTGACCCGCCTGGCTTCACAAATCTGCGAGACCCCGATCGCGTTGGTGAGCCTGGTGGATGCAGACCGTGACTGGTTCAAGTCCAAGGTCGGGCTCCGTCGGTCGCAAACCCCGCGCGACATCTCCTTTTCCGCGCACGCCATCGCGCAGACAGACCTGTTCGTCGTGGAAGACGCGTCCGCGGACGCGCGGTTCGCCGGAAACCCTTTGGTCACCGGCAATCCGCACGTCCGCTTTTACACCGGCACGCCGCTGACCACGCCCGCCGGCGGCGTTGCCATCGGCGCTTTGTGCGTGATCGACCGCAAACCGCGCCGACTGACTCCGCAGCAAATCGAGGCGCTGCGGATTCTCAGCCATCAGGTGATCATGCGGCTTGAGCTGCGGCGCAATTTCATCGAGCTGGAGCGTTCGGTGGCCAGCCACCTTCGCGCCGAGGAAGCACTGCGAGAGGCAGAGGAAAAGTATCGCAGCATTTTTGAAAACGTCATGGAGGGAATTTTCCAAACCACTCCGGACGGGCAGTACCTCTCGGCCAATCCGATGCTGGCTAAAATCTACGGCTACGAGTCTCCCGAACAACTTATGGCGGCAGTCAGTGACATCGGCCACCAGATTTACGTGCAGCCGGGGCGGCGTGAGGACTTTGTTCGTTTGATTCAACAGGACGGAATCGTCTCGAAATTCGAGTCCCAGGTTTATCGCAAGGACCGGAGCGTCATCTGGATTTCCGAGAACGCGCGGGTCGTGCGCGATGGGCGGGGCCAGGTGCTCTACTACGAAGGCACGGTGGAAGAAATCACCGAGCGCAAACGGGCCGAGCAGGCGCTGCGTGACTCCGAGATTTTGTATCACTCGCTGGTCGAATCGCTGCCGCAAAACATCTTCCGCAAGGACAAGGAAGGCCGCTTCACGTTCGGCAACACGAAATTCTGCGGCGAACTGGGTCGGTCCCTGGGGGACATCATCGGGAAAACGGACTTCGATTTTTTCCCGAAGGAACTCGCCGCGAAATACCAACGCGACGATCACAGCGTCATGGAGACAGGCGCGCCTTTCGAAACCGTCGAAGAACATCGGACGCCCGATCGCGGAAAGATTCACGTGCAGGTCATCAAGACTCCGCTCTGCGACGCGCTGGGCAACGTCATCGGCGTTCAGGGAATGTTTTGGGATGTGACGGAGCGCAAGAAAATAGAGGAGGCGCTGGCTTACGAACGCGACCTGCTGCGGGCCCTGCTCGACAACATCCCGGACAATATTTATTTCAAGGACCGGCAATCGCGCTTTGTGAAAGTGGGTCAGGCGCTGGCGAAGAAATTCAACCTTAAGGATTCCGAGGAGGCAGTCGGCAAAACAGACTTCGACTTTTTCACACCGGAACACGCACAGGCTGCTTATGAGGACGAACAATTCATCATTCGCACCGGTCAGCCGATTATCGGCAGGATGGAAAAGGAAACCTGGCACGATGGCAGAGTGACCTGGGGATTGACCACCAAGATGCCGTTTCGGGACAAAGACGCCAAAATCATCGGTACCTTCGGCGTCACCAAAGACATCACGCAGCTCAAGGAAACCGAACGGGAACTGGCCAAGGCCCGCGACGTGGCGGTGGAGTCCGCGCGGCTGAAATCGGAATTCCTCGCCAACATGAGCCACGAAATCCGCACGCCGATGAACGGTATCATCGGCATGACCGGGCTCCTGATGGACACGGACCTGACGGATGAACAGCGCGACTTTTCCGAAACGATCCGCACCAGCGCGGACGCGTTACTGACGATCATCAACGACATCCTGGACTTTTCCAAAATCGAGGCGGGCAAGCTCAGCATCGAAATCATCAATTTCGACCTCCGCGACGTGGTCGAAGGCACCGTCGAGCTGCTGGCCGAGCGCGCCGAAGCCAAGAGCATTGAACTGGCCTCCTGGGTGCTCGAGGATGTGCCCTGCCATCTGCGGGGCGATCCGGGGCGGTTGCGACAAGTGCTCACCAATCTTCTCGGTAACGCGATCAAATTTACCGAACGCGGCGAAGTCGTCGTGCGCGTCTCGAAGGAAAACGAATCAGAACAACACGTCACGATCCGTTGTGCCGTCGCGGATACCGGCATTGGCATCCCTCACGAAGCGCAGAACAAGCTGTTCCAGGCCTTCACTCAGGCCGACGGATCGTTGACGCGCCGATATGGCGGCACAGGCCTGGGACTCGCGATTTCCAAACAACTGGTCGAACTGATGGGCGGGCAGATCGGAATGGAAAGCACGCCCGGCAAAGGCTCCACGTTCTGGTTTGTCGTTCGGCTGGCAAAACAGCCGCCGGGCACCACATACTTTTTCAAGCGGCCGCGGGGAAACCTGGAAAACTTGCGAGTGCTTGTTGTGGATGACAACGCCACCAACCGCCAGATTTTACAGCACCAAACGGAGTCCCGCAAAATGCGCACCAGCACGGCGGTGAATGGCGCCGAGGCGTTGGAACTGCTCCGCCGGGACGCGGCCACCGGGGATGCTTTCAATCTCGTCATCCTGGACTTGCAGATGCCGGAGATGGACGGCCTGACCCTGGCGCAAACCATTCGCGCCGATCCGCTCATTCAAAAGGCGCGTCTGGTGATGTTGACGTCTTTGGGTCTTCGGCTCGACGCGGAAGCCTGGCGCAGCGCTGGCATTGACGCGTATCTGGTCAAACCCGTCAAAGAATCCCGACTTTTTGATTGCCTGGCCACGGTCATGGCGCAAACCACCATCCCCACCGCCGGACACCCTGACGCGCTCCACGCGGTTGGCGCGCCGGGTCACGCGCACGCGCTCAACCCCAAACACGTGCGCATTTTGATGGCCGAGGACAACGTCGTGAACCAAAAGGTCGGGCTGCGCCAATTGAAGAAGCTCGGTTATTCGGCGGACGCGGTCGCCAACGGCATGGAAGCCGTCGAGGCGCTAAAACGAATTCCCTACGACATCGTCCTGATGGACTGCCACATGCCGGAGCTGGACGGTTACGAAGCAACGCGGTTGATCCGGCAGATGGAAATTGAAAAGAACGACCCGCAGCAGCCACCGGCTTACATCATTGCTTTGACTGCGAACGCCCTGGAAAGCGATCGCGAGAAATGCCTGGCTGCCGGCATGAACGATTACATCAGCAAGCCGGTTAAACTGCCGGAACTGCAGGCTGTGCTCCAGGAAGCCGCCAGCTTCGTTCGGCCGGTGGCGGCGCGGAAGCGGACGGAAAACAGCAGCGGCAACAATGAGGCGGTCATCGACGATTCTGTGCTCGCCGGATTGCGGGAGCTTCAGGAGCCGGGCGGACCTGATGCCGCCGTGGAACTGATAGAACTGTTCCTGCGGGACACGCCTGTGAAAATCCAAAGTATGCAGTCCGCCATAGCCCGGTCGGACGGGCTGGCGTTGCAAGAGTCGGCCCACAGTCTTAAAGGGAGCGCCAGCAACCTTGGGGCACGTCGGCTCGCCAAACTTTGCGCGGAACTGGAAAGGCTGCCCAGGGAGGGGAAACTGACGGAAGCATCCGATCTGTTCGGCAAGGTGAGGGAGGAATACGGCCGCGTCTGTTTTATCCTTGAGCAGGAAAAGGAAAAGCCAATAGAGTCTCTTTAGAGCGATTGGCTCGATCTAAGCCGAACTCTATGCCATGAAGAAATGAGCGCGCCTTTGCCACAGATTCTGTTGATTGATGACGATCAGGATCTACACGATCTGCTCGTTACCAGCCTGATCGATGACCGCATCCAGCTTTTGTGCGCGCGCGACGGGCGCGACGGCCTCGCGCTGGCGCGGCGCAATAAAATCAACGTCATCCTCCTGGACCTCGGCCTCCCGAAGAACGACGGGTTCGCGGTGCTCCAACAGTTGAAGGAAGACGCCCACCTGCAAAACATTCCGGTCATCATTCTTACCGCGTGGAACAGCACGGCCGACAAGCTGCACGGTTTCGAGCTCGGCGCGGTG
>QHOP01000259.1 GCA_003219345.1 Verrucomicrobiota bacterium | reverse complement strand
AGTTCCTTCACCTCGGGGATGAGGAGGTCCGCGCTCTGGACCATCTGCACGGCGAAGGCGGTATCGACGATGTCGCTGCTGGTGAGGCCGAAGTGGAGCCATCGGCTCGCCGGGTGGTTGATCCTCTCGGTGACGGCAGTGGTGAAGCCGACGACGTCATGGTTGAGGGTCTTTTCGAGTTCCTTCTGGCGTTCGACCAACTCCGTTGGATGGCTGTGAAAGTAGTCCGCGCCGGATTTGATCCGCTCGAAGTCGGCCTGGGGCACGATGCCTTCATTGACGAGCGCCTCGGTGACGAGGAGTTCGATCTGCAACCAGATCCGGAGCTTGTTTTCGTCGGTCCAGATGGCGCGCATGGCCGGACGCGAATACCTCTGAATCATGGCCCGAAGGTAGGATGTCGGGAGTCGAGAGTCGAGTGCGGAGTGCAGCCGCCGAGGTGACGAGGCGGAGCACATCCTCCAACGACCCTGCCATCCGCCTCCTACTCCGAAAATGGGATTGGAGGAAACGCTCGCCCTCACCCCGGCCCTCTCCCCCAGGAGAGGGGGAAGCACGCACAGTTCCGGAATTTTCACGCCCTTTGGTGTGAAATCGCTTCATGGGGACTCACGTCGGCGGCCAGCATCAGAGATCAGCGCTTCGACATCTTCGCGCGGGCGGCTTCGAGGATTCTGCGCTCGCGCTCGGTCAGGCTTTGGATGCCATGCGCGGAGATTTTGTCGAGGATCGGATCGACTTCCTTGCTGATAAAATCGGGGCCAGCGGTCATTTCAGACGAGACATTCTCCCCTCTCCTCAGGAACGACCGCCCCGGAGCGCGCACTTTGGCAGGCGTCTGCGAGTCGCGTGAGTTTCGCAACCGGGACCAAAGACCGACCCAGCGGTCGGAGTCGTGAAACCATCGAACATAAGACATGCCGAGCAAAACCCCGCCCAGGTGCGCGCTGTGGGCCACGTTGTCAAACGGCACCACCGTCCCGAACAGGGACAATCCTCCCACGAACCAAAGCAGATACTTTGCTCGAATATTGACCGGGAAGAAGTATATCCACGTCGTCACTTCTCGCATCGGATACAATGAACAAAAAATCGCGAGTATCCCGCAAACACCGGCGGAGGCGCCCACCACGGGAATGTCCGGATGCCCCGGCAGAAACAGAACGCTGATGACCTGCAGCAACCCTCCAACAATGCCGGATAAAAGATAAAGCGTAAGGAAACGCCTGGAACCGAGGGTTTCCTCGACGCTGCGTCCAAAGAAATACAACGCCAAACAGTTCAACAGCACGTGCCATGGCCAGGGACAGGAATGCATGAACTGGAACGTCAGCAACTGCCAGATCCGGCCTTGATGCAAGCCGGAAACTGTCAAGCCGAAGAACCGATAACTGTTGAATCCGGTGTAAAAGAAAAAGATGCTTTGGATCACGAAGGCACCGATCAGCACGCCGATAAGTATCGGCGTGTAACGCGCCGGGTTGTATGTGTCCCGCATGTAATGACGATCAGCCAACATCGTTGGACTACTTTAGGCAGCGGGTGGGGCTTTTTTCAACGGCCATTTTATTTTCGCAGGTTGCGGGTTGTTGGTTGCTGGTTGTTCACGTCTGGCGCGGTGCCGTCGAGTGCTCCCCAACAACCTGCAAACAACCACGAACAAACAACGACCCTTCAATCCAGCTTCGCCAGTTCTTGACGCACCAGCGCGACCAGTGGTTTCACGGTCTTTGCGCTGAAGTCGAACCGGCAGCCGGCAGCGGAGAATAGGTCCGGCAACGGCCGCGAGCCGCCCAGCGCCAGCGCGCGTTTATAGTCGGCCAGCGCTTTGGCTTTGCCGCGCTTTGAGTGGGCCCAGACCTGCAAGGCGCCGAGTTGGGCGATGCCGTATTCGATGTAGTAAAAGGGGTGGATGAAAACGTGAAGCTGACGATGCCAGAGGTGCGCCCGTGCCCTCTCATGGCCGCTCCAGTCCACGTCGCCGGCGAAGCGGTCCATCAGGCTGAGCCACGCCGCCGTCCGTTCGGCGCGCGTGTGGCCGGGATGCGTGTAAATCCAATGCTGGAAGGCGTCCACAGTCGCAATCCACGGAAAAATCTCGACGATACCCTCGAGGTGGTCCCGGCGGGCGCGTCTCGCGTCCGGCGGGGAGTAAAACGCCTCGATGAACTCATTGCCGAGCAGTTCCATGCTCATGGATGCCACTTCGCAAAACTCAATCGGCGCGCTGCGATAGGCGTAAAGGTCCTCATCGCGCGTCGCCAGCGCGTGAAAGGCGTGACCGGCCTCGTGCAGGATCGTCTCCACGTCGCGCTGCAGGCCGACCGCATTCATAAAAATGAACGGCAGCCGCGCCTCCGCGAGCGTGGACTGATAACCGCCCGGCGCTTTGCCTTTGCGATTGTCCAGGTCGAGCAGGCGCAAGTCGCGCATCGTTTTGAAACCATCCGCCAGTTCTTTGTCCAGGTGGCCGAAAACTGTCTGCGCCGCCGAAACCATTTTCTCGACCTGATCGAACGGCCGCAGCGGCGGGCGACTCAGTGGATCCACCGCCAGGTCCCACGGACACAGCTTTGCCAACTTCAGTTGGTGACGCCGCTCCGTCTGCAGTTCACGCAGAACCGGCATGATTTCACCCTCGATGGCATGGTGGAAACGGACGCAGTCGTTCGCGGTGTAATCAAACCGCAGATTCAAACGAAAGGCGTAGTCGCGGTAGTTCGCAAAGCCGGCGTTCTTCGCAATCTGTTCGCGCAGTTTTGTGAGCTGATCGAAGGTGTCCTCAAACTTTTCGGCTTCCTGCAAACGCCGGTTGGCGATCAACTCGCACGCCTCCCGTCGCAGCGCGCGGTCGGGCTCCTCCAGATAGCGGCCCATCTGCACGAGGGTTTTCTCTTCGCCTCGAAAATTAACCGTTAGTGAGCCGCTCAACTTCTGATACTGCTGGCTGAGTTTCGCTTCCTCCGTTTCCAGCGGCACGTTTTCGTCGCGATACAGGTCAACCCGCACCTGGGTCGCGCGGTCGAACACTTCGTAACGCGGCTTCGGCAACTGGCGGCGCAGCGGATGTTGCAGGTACAACTGCTCCAGCTTGAACTGGCGCGGCTTGAGCCGCGGCCCGATCTGTTCGACGAAATGAAGGTAAGCTTTCTCCGCTTCGGTGTTGTCGGTGTGGCAGGTCATGGCGATGTAGCGGCGTGACGATTCTTCGTCGAGCGCAGCGCTGAGTTCGCTCCAGTCGAGCAGCCAGCGTTCGAGATCGGCGGCAGAATGACACTGCGCCGCGAGCGATTCGAGTCGATCAAAGAGCGGCGCCAGCGGCTTCCAGTCGCCGAGGTCAATTTTTTCCGGCACGAACCGGCGCGGTTTGAGAGCCGGCAAAGCATCAAACGGCAACAAATTCATGGGTGACAAGATGGAGGCAAACGTACGAAGTGCAAAGAGAAACGTGAAACTGTGCGGTTTGGGAGTGAATCGCCGGCGTTTGCGCCGCTCGCGAGTTCGCCCGCCCCATCCGGCGGATGCTCCCAGTTCTACGAATTGGGTTTCCGTGTCAACGCCACTCCAACCCACCGCCACTTCTGCGCGAACTCGTCGTGCGTGAGCGTTTGTTTGCCGTTCAACGGATCGCCCACAGTGATGGTGCGCTCGCCGACGTCGAGCACGGCGACGTAGTGGTCGAGCAAGAACGCGAATTTCATCAGCGCGAGCGTGTAGCCCGGTTGTTTCAGGTCGGCGACTGATTTGAACGAGCGATATTCGCAGACCAGCCCGTTCGGACCGTAGCGTTTTTGCAACTTGCGGCAAAGAATGTCCGGCGGCGTGCCCATCGCCGTGCTGGTGCCGCACAGCAGGGCAATTTCGCTTTCGTCGGCAGGCAGACCGAGTCTTCGCAGCGCGGTGACTGCCGCGGCGGGTCCGCAGGTGTATTCAGTGTTCTGAAGGCAGATACCGTCAGGATCGATACGCGTTATCAACGCCGCGAGTTGTTGGCGATCGAACGCCGGGGCAAGGAACGGCCAGGCCGCAACCTGAAAAACGATGCAAACCATCAGCACACTGATGGCCGCTCGATCACGCCGCAGCGGCAGGCGCGACAGCGGCGTCGTCAATACCATCGTGCCGATCAGCGCCGTCAAAGCGAACTCGGTCCGCCCGGCCATGAGCCACGAAAACGGTGGAATGAACTCCAAAGCACGAATCCGGTAGGCCAGACCGATAAGGATGATCAGGACGAGAGGAACGAAATAACCGAGTGTCCAGTAGGGCCTTTCCAACCGTGAAAACCAACGACCCAACGCGACACCGACGACGCCCAGGAGCACCACGCCGATGGTCTCGATCCAGGGATTCAGTGGCGTCCAGGGTTGCATGATTTCCTGCTTAAAAGCGCCTCACGGTTAGTGTTCTGGTCCGGTGCCGGCGGGGGGCTGCGGCGCCGCCGCACCCACCCGATCCAAACCAGGACAGGACGCTGACCGTCTTGCCGTATGATTCGACAAGTTCGGGTGACGGAAATCACGCCACGCGCTTTTGTGTGTTCAAAAGCGGGTGAGTTGTGCTAAAAGCCCGTGCAGAGGTAGCAGGTCGCTGAACGAGCTGCCTTTGGTTGACAATCTATGAACTCAAGATTTTTTCTTCTGCTGCCGGTCGGCATGCTGCTGACCGGTTGCGCCAGCGCGCCGAAGACCGACATTTACACTTACCGCAGTGACATCGGCGGCCCCGGCATCGACCTCATCGTCGATAACGAACTCGACAGCGGCGACAAGCCGAGCGAACTCATCTGGCTGAACGCGTCGCGCATCCGCCAGGGACCCTGGGACGCCAAGTATTATCTCGAAGTCCGCTACGAAGCACTGGCGCAGACGGGCTATCTGGATATCGCGCCGGGCGAAACGCTGACGCTGACGTTGGACGGTGAGACGATGAAATTCGGCGGTGTGGGCAGCCTGAACGAGCGCAAAGAAACGGGCGGCACTTTGGTCGAACACGCCATCTACCAGGTCAAAGTGGACGATCTCAGAAAAATCGCCAAGGCGAAGGAAGTCAAAGTGGACATCGCCGGGAGCCAACGCACGATTCACCGCGAGTTCAAGCGGGAGAACATCGAAAAGTTCCGGACGTTCATCCTGACTCACATGGGGTTTTGAGCGGGAATAAAAGTGCGGCGTTTTCCACGTAGAGCAACTTTGAGCTTCCGGCCGTCCGGCCAGGCGATGAAATCGGAGCAACCGGACCGGCCAAAATGCAACTCAGAATCTCAGATGCCGAAGCGCCAGCGCCGCAATGGTCAACACCAGCATCAGGCCGTTGGGCATGAATTTTTTGGTCTTCGTCAGGCGCAGAGCGAAGAAAACGAGCAGCACGGCCAGAATGATGTCCGCGGCGCGCGGTGGGGAAATGACGCCGATGGCGCAGAGAATCAGCGCCGCCGCAAAGGAGACCGACGCGATGAGCGACGCTTTGCTGCCAGCCTTGAGGAAGCCGACCAGGCCGCCGGCCACCAGCAACACGATGTAAACCCAGAGGACAGTTGTTGGTTTCATAGTTTTTGTTATTCGTCGCCGGGATTAAGCCACAAAGAGACGCAAACTGCACAAATGAAAAGTCAACACTTTGGCGTGGTGTACTGTTCGCGGCGATCAATGGCCGGTCACCTCGAGGCTCAAAATTTCGCCTGGCTCACATTCAGCGATCACTTCAAACGGGCGACAGCAAATTTCGCAATCAGTGGTGAAACGTTGCGACGCGAGGCTGGTGTCGATGACCAGTTCAAAACGCTGGCCACAAAACGGACACTGGATGGTCCCGGTAAGATCCATCAAAAAACACAGACTCCCCGAAATCAGCGCCAAGGCAATCCTCTTTTCGGATTACTGTGGGGGATCAAATTGGCTTGAATCGCGCAATCAAAACGGTATGTTACCCGCCCATTGGTCGTATGAAAACGATTCTGAAGACGTTGCTGGGCTTGACGCTGATGGGAATTTCCACTCGGCTTCCCGCGCAAATTGTCGCGAAACCGCCGCTGCCTTCCGCTGAATCGGTGCTCAGGCGGGTGGTGGAAAACTCTGAAAAGGAGAATGACAACGACCGGCTGTTCGGCCAGCGTTACAGTTTCACACGGACAAAAGTGACCGAATACCGCGATTCCAAAGGCGAGCTCAGGAAACGCGAGTTGAAAAAAAGCGCGAACAATCCGGCGGTGGTCTCCGTCGCGAATCGAGCACAGCCGGTCATGTCGAAGCCGGAATCGAGCAAGGACGCAACCAGGAACGACGCCGTCACGGACACACATTCCAACGTTCGCGGCAAGGCGTTTGAGAAACGGGATTTCACGCTGAACGACGACCTGCTCGGTCGCTTTCAATTCACCCTGGCCGGGCGCGAGATGGTCAACGGACGTCCAATGTTGATACTCGACTTCAGACCCGCGAACAAAAAACTGCCAGAGCGACACATCAAAGACAAATTCATCAACAAGGCAGCGGGGCGCCTCTGGGTGGATGAGGCGGATTATGTGCTGGCTAAAGCCGACGTGCACCTGACCGAAACAGTGAACGTATTCGGCGGCCTGGTTGGGGCGGTCTGGAAATTCATCTACACCTTCAGTCGCGAGCGTCTGCCCGATGGTCTCTGGTTCACGCGCGACGTGGATTGGCACCTGGAGGGCAGGGAGATCATCGTCCGGCGCTCGGTGGAATACCACGAAAGAAAGACCGGGGTGCGCAAGGTGTGGTAAGGTCTTCTTTCTCCGTTTGGCAACCAGTACCGAATAAACGCTGTTGAACCCAACGGCGTTGACTAAATCGCGCTTCCACCGCGCCGTTCTTCTCCGTAATGTTTTGGGCTGATGACTCCAGGCGCCGAGTATCTCAGCCAATGTCGCGAACTCATCGCGGTTGTCGAGAAGCAGCAGGCGGCGATTCAACAGGCGGCCGACTGGTTCGCGGAAACGATTCTGACGGGGCGAATGGTGCATTTGTTCGGTTCCGGGCACAGCCGCATCCTGGTCGAGGAAATGTGGCCGCGTTACGGGTCCTTTCCCGGCTTCAACCCCATTGTCGAGCTGTCGCTCAGCTTCCACAACCTCGTCGTCGGGCCGAACGGCCAGCGGCAGGCGATGTTTCTGGAGAACGTCAGCGGATTGGCCGAGCGGATTTTGCGGAACTTCGATTTGTTGCCGCAGGACTCGGCGTTGGTGGCTTCGTCGAGCGGCTGCAATATCGTGCCGATTGAAGTCGCCGAACTGTTCCGCAAGCGTGGAATCAAAGTCGTCGCCATCATCAGCCGGAAACATTCACAGGCGAGCCGCAGCCAGCATGCAGGCGGCAAAAAACTGCAGGACTTCGCCGATCTGGTGCTCGACACCGGCGCGCCGGCAGGCGATGCGATGGTGAAGATTGACGGCCTGGAATCACCCGTGTCGCCCGGCTCGACGGTGGGCGGTTGTTTGCTGGTGAATTCGATCAAAGCGGAAGTCGCGTTACGGCTGACGCGCGCGGGCCAACCGCCGAAGGTGCTGGCCGCGGGCGCGGTGATCGGCGCGGAGAAAGCAGCGGAGCTGTTCGAAGCGGCGTATGATGAACACGCGCGTCGCCTGGCGAAATTGTATGCCAGGATAGGTACGAGGGAGGAGGTATGAATTATGAGGGATGAGGTATGAGTGACAAGAAGCCTCAGCAAGATCTCAGGCTGCGAACGAAGAAGTTCGCTTTGAGGATAATCACGATGTGCGAATCGTTGCCGGACTCGCGTGCGGGAAGAATCCTCGGAGATCAGATATTCCGCTCTGGAACCTCCGTCGCCGCCAACTACCGTGAAGCTTACCGCGCACGTTCAC
>QHOP01000258.1 GCA_003219345.1 Verrucomicrobiota bacterium | reverse complement strand
GCTGACCTTGATTCCAAGCGAAGTCGCCAGCGCGATTGCTTCCAGCGCGTTTTTGCGTTCGGGCGCGAGAGTCAGCAGCAGCGCGTCGTTTTCTGTGAGCGACCGCAGTTGGTGAATCTTTTCCGGCTCCGGATCGAGCATCAGCGCCGGATCATGCGCGCCGTGGAAGCCTGGTTCAGACGACAGGAAAGGGCCTTCGACATGCCAACCCGCAATCGCCTGTTCGAGCTCGCTTGATTGGGAGCGCAGCTTGCGCAAATGTCGCAGGCGCGCCGTCAACTTTGTCCACTCGTCGGTGACCAGTGTCAGCAGAAAGCGGCAGCAGCCTGCGGCGCGCAACCCCCGCGTCGCCGTCAGCAACTGATCGACAGTCAAATCATCCCGCTGAAAATCAACGCCTGCGAACCCATTCACTTGCAGGTCCACCAGCGTCGGCGCGAGCCACTTATCATTCGCGACCGCCTTGGTTGTAGCTCGCAGGTTGGTGATGACGCCGTCGCGCCACTCCAGAGCAACCCCTTTGCCGGTCGCGTAGTGGCGCGCGCAGATTTCGCCTCGCTGCATGGCATTATCTCGGTTTGCCCGTCGCGCGTTGGCAAGCAGAATATCCTTGTCATCCCTCACCTCGAATCGCAATTTCAGCAAAAAATCATTCCTATGAAAGTCGAGTTCTACGGCCACGTCCGCCAATATCGCAACATCCAGAAGGAGATTGACGCCAACCTCCAGCAGGTGCTCCTGAGCGGCCAATATGTCATGGGGCCGATGCTCAAGCGGTTCGAGGAGGAATTGGCTCGCTACCACGGCATGAAATACGCCGTCGGCGTCGGCAACGGCACCGATGCCATCTGGCTCACGTTGATGGCCCTGGGCATCGGCCCCGGCGACGAAATCATCACCCACCCGAACACGTTCTTCGCCACCGCCGAGGCGATCTGGATCGCCGGCGCCACGCCCGTCTTCGTCGATTGCGATTCGAGGACCAAGTGTATCGACCCGGCAAAGATCGAAGCGGCCATTACGCCGAAGACCAGGGCGATTGTCCCGGTGCACCTTTACGGTCAATGCGCCGACATGCTCGCCATTAAGAAGATTGCTGCCAAACACAAACTCCGCCTCATCGAGGACAATGCGCAAGGGATCGGCGCGCACGGCGACGGCTTCAAGGTCGGCGAACTGAGCGACGCGGCGACGATCAGTTTTATCATCCAGAAAAATCTCGGCTGCTTCGGCGACGGCGGCGCGCTCGTCACGAACAACGCCGAGATCGATGCCCGCGTTCGCAAGCTGCGCAATCACGGCTCAAACGCGCGCAACGTTCACAGCTACGGTTTCAACAGCCGTCTGGATGATCTGCACGCCGGCGTGCTCAGCGCCAAGCTCAAGCACATCGACGCGTGGAACGACCTGCGGCGGAAGTGGGCCGCGCGTTACAGCGCCGGGCTCAAGGGTTGCCGCAACCTCGATTTGCCGGTCGAGCTGATCGGTTACCGACACGTCTTTCATCTTTTCGTCGTTGAGACGAAAAAGCCAGGGCAACGCGAGCCGTTGCTGAAATTCCTGAACGACGGCGGGATTGACGCCAAAACGCATTACTCGATCGCGATTCATCAGCAGGCCGGTTATCCGTGGGGCAAAGGCGGGCGCATCGCCGGCCCACTGACCAATGCCGAGCACAACGCCGCGTGTTGCATCAGCCTGCCGATGTTCCCCGAACTGACCGCCGAGGAAGTGGACTACGTGATTGCGAAAGTGCAGGAATGGGACGGCAGCCAAGGCTGAATGACGAACGACGAATGACGAAGCTCGAAGGCATGGAAGCGAACATCCTGAACCGGTGAACTGGAATTTCGGCATTCGGGTTTCCTTGGTCATTCGGATTTCGTCATTCGTCATTTAACAAACGGAGGTTTTCCGAAATGAGCAAAATCCATCGCGTCCTCGTCATCGGCATGGGCAAGCGCGGCCTACACCACGCCATCTTCTTCAAAGCCAATCCGCATTTTGAGTTGATCGGCATTTCCAGCCGTGACCAGGGGCGCCTGCAAAGCGCTCTGAGCAAGCTGGGCAACGTGCCTTCCAACAGCGACGCCCGCGCGCTTGCCCTATCCGCGAAACCGGATGTCTTCTGCTTTTGCACGCCGCCGGACGTGCGCCTGGACATGATCAAGCTCGGCATCAAGTGCGGCGCGAAGTTGATCGCGTTCGAGAAACCCGTCGCCCTCACGAGCAAGGAGTTGTTCGAGATGCGCGACCGCATTCGCAAAGCCGGCATCAAGGCCGTGGTGAGCCATCAGCATCGTTACGGCGTCCACTATCGCAAGGTGAAGGAGATCATTGCCAGCGGCGCGCTCGGCCGCGTGCACACTGTCTATGGCACCGCCACCGGCTGGATGACGCACATGCTGTCCCATGTCATCGACTACACCTGTTGGTTCAACAACTACACGCCTGCCACCTGGGTCATGGCCCAGGCCGCCGGCCGCTCCAAGTTCACCAGCAGTCATCCGTCCCCCGACTATATCGCCGGCTTTGTGCAATTCGCCGACGGCGTGCGCGGCATCTACGAGTGCGGCGCGGGCGCGCCCGACCAGCCTGAAGTCGCCAAATGGTGGGGCAAAAACCGCATGGGCGCGCAAGGCACGGAAGGTTTCGCGGAGGTCCTCACCAATGGCGGCTGGCGCGCGATGACGAAGAGCGGCGGGTACCAGAGCGGCGAAAGTGCGATGAACTACGACCTCGACATGCCGCCCTACATCCAGGAGATGGCCGATTGGCTGGACGACGACAAGAAAGTCCATCCCTGCAATTTCGAACGCGCCTGTCAGGGCGCGGAGATCATGCTCGCGTTGCAACGCTCCGCGGCCGAAGGCGGCCAGGTCGGTTTGCCGCTCAGGACCGGCGCCGACGAACAGGCGATGCTCCGAGCGAAAGTGCCGGATCGCCTGGTGTTCGCGTCGTGTGAGGAGAATCGGAAAGAGTTTGGGTTACGCTAGGGAGCCGTGTCCCCAATGTCATCTGACGCTGAGTTATTGGAGCAGTTCGTCGAGTGCTTCGACAAGTTCGACGATGGCGAGGTCGTGCCTCGCCACACAGACCTGTCTCTACTGGCGCCGGTTTACGCGAAGCTCCCGGCACGGTTTCCCCCATTGTTCGAGCAGTTGCTCGCGAAT
This sequence comes from Verrucomicrobiota bacterium, assembly GCA_003219345.1. Lineage (GTDB taxonomy): Bacteria > Verrucomicrobiota > Verrucomicrobiia > Limisphaerales > AV2 > AV2. The sequence continues at coordinate 10,399 of QHOP01000258.1, read as the reverse complement.
TACCGTTGGCCAGAAGTCCATCTGCGGCGGCTTCGCCTTCTTCCGAACCCTTCAAGCCCCGGTTTCGAGGCGTTTGCGCGTGGGTTGTTTCAGGACCAAGGGCTTGTCGGCGTTTTGCTGGCTCATGGTTTCATTCAATTCGGTCGCGCCGTTGACGGTGCCATTTACGATCCCATCTGCTTCGATTCGCAGCGACGGCGTCACGGTGGCGACTGTCCCGTGGTGCGCCTGAACCACGAGTCGGCACTCCTGAATTCTCGGATAAAACTTGTCACAGAACTTGCGTCGACATTTCGAGACCTGGTCACCAGTACCATTGAGGATGTCAGAGCCAAATAGACGCGCAAGCCTTGGCCTGGCGCTGCAACTCGATAGGCGAGTTCCCATTTTTTCTTCGTGTCCATTCGTGTTCATTCGTGGTTAACTCCGCGCCGTGGAAGTCATCATTCGACCGAACGCTGATGCCGCCGCCGCGTTGGTGGCGCGGATCATCGCCAAGGAACTGCGCGCGAATCCGCACCTGGTGCTGGGCCTGGCGACCGGACGCACGATGGAGTCGGTTTACCGGCTGTTGGCGCAGATGCATCGGAAAGAAGGGCTCGATTTCTCGCTCTGCAGCACCTTCAACCTGGACGAATACGTCGGCCTGGCGCCGGGCGATCCGCACTCGTACCGGCATTGCATGAACGAGCATCTGTTCCAACGCGTGAATGTGGAACCGCGCAACACGCATTTGCCGAACGGCCAGGCGCCCGACCTCGATGCTGAGTGCCGAAGTTATGAAGCCGCCATCGCCAAGTTCGGCGGCATCGACCTCCAACTGCTCGGCATCGGCCGCGCCGGGCACATCGGTTTCAACGAACCATTGTCAGCTTTCAAGTCCCGCACGCGCGTGAAGGCGCTCGCGCCGCTGACACTGGAACAGAACGCCGAATTTTTTGGCGGCGCAGATAAAGTCCCGCGTCGCGCCATCACGATGGGCGTGGGCACGATTCTGGAATCGCGCCGCTGCCTGTTGCTCGCGACCGGGGAGGAGAAGGCGGAGATCATCGCGAAAGCGGTGGAAGGGCCGATCACTTCCATGATTTCGGCGACGGCGCTGCAACTGCACGCGCGCTGCACGGTGGTGGTGGACGAAGCGGCCGCGAGCCGATTGGAAGGCTCGGAATATTACCGGCGCATTTTCGCCACCGAACCGGAGTGGGAAGAGTTTCGCAATTCGAATTGAATTGGAGCGAAAGCGATGGCTCAGCCGATTAAAAACTTTGTCGCCGATTCGCTCCGCGTGCGCGTTTATGCGACGCAGGATGACCTCGTGCAGGACGCCGCGCGCGAAGTGCAGAGCTATCTCCAGCAGGTGTTCCTGGCGCAGAGCTGCGCGGCGGCCGTGCTGGCCACCGGCAATTCGCAAATCAAATTTCTCGAACAGTTGGTCAGGCTCGGGGGCGTGGACTGGTCGAAGGTCACACTCTTTCACATGGACGAGTATCTCGGCATTTCCGCGGATCATCCGGCCAGTTTTCGGCGCTGCATGCGGGAGCGGGTGGCACAACTCGTCAACCCGAAGGTTTTCCAGTACCTGGAAGGAGACGCGCTGCTGCCGATCAAGGAATGCGAACGCTACGCCCAACTCCTGCGCGCGCAGCAAATCGATCTCTGCTGCCTCGGCATCGGCGAGAACGGGCACGTGGCCTTCAACGACCCGGCGGTGGCCGATTTCAACGACAATCGCTCGGTCAAAATCGTGAAGCTCGACGACGCCTGCAAACTGCAACAGGTGGGCGAAGGGCATTTTCCTGACGCGCAATCCGTTCCATCGTACGCACTGACGCTGACGATTCCCGCGCTCTGCGCGGCCAAGAAGATGATTTGCATTGTGCCGGAGAAACGCAAAGCCAAGGCCGTCAAGGCGGCGTTGCAAGGGCCGATCGGCACCGCTTGCCCGGCGTCCATCCTGCGGAGACAGGCGCACTGCCTGTTGTTCCTCGATGCGGAGTCAGCGAACCTTCTATGAACCGCCGCATCCCGCCGCGCGGATTTGAAAGCGTTCACCGATCATTCCAGAGTTCATGGGTAGCCTCCCTGATTCCAGAATCACGCCTTGGGACCATGAACCCAATCGTTCTCGTGCTCGTCCTCGTCCTCGAAACCAAGAGGACGAATCGAGGACGAGGAGGACGAAGTGGCAGGTTCATGGAGAGCCTCCACGACTTTTCTGTCGCGCATTGGGACCATGAACCGCTGCGCCTCACAGAGGCGCGGTCCGGACCGCGGGTCTGCGACCCGCAGCCTGCTCGGTTCATGGAAAGGGTCAGGATGAGGGCGAGCCAACAACTGTTTTGACTCCCTTGATCAACTTCTCCAGCCGCCGACCGTATTCGACGAAGTTCTTGCCGGTCTCGGCGTCGGAAGCCCTGGAATTGGCATCGTGGAAGACGACGACCATGTGCGGTTCGATGGAGATGCCGCCGTCGTAGCCGCGCGCGAAGGCATCTTTGAGGATGTCGCGCACGCGGCCCTGGCCTTCACCGGGCCAATTGTAATCGGCGTTATTTTTCGCCGGGTTCCACGTCGCGTCCTTGACGTGAATGTGTACGACGTGGTCGCGCACGTGTTCCCAGAATTCCCAGGCGTCCTGGCGCGGCCACGGCTTCGGTTTGCTGCGGTCGGGATTGAACACGGGGTTCGCCGTGTCGAAAACCCACTTGAGTCCGGCCACCTTGTCGAGCAGTTCGAGTGCGTGTTTCCAGCTCATGCCGCCGTAGTTCATGCAGTTTTCATGCACCGGTGTGATGCCGGCGTCCAGGAACATCTTCGTCACGTCGCGCACGCGGTCGAACACGACGGGCGGGATGCGGTCGTCGTCATCCTTGGGCTTGAAGCTCATGACGCGGACGAATTTCGTGCCGAGGCGCTTCATGCGTGGAATGCAGCGCTTCACTTCGACGAGCGTGACGTCCCACGGCGTCTCGACTGTCTTCGTCCAGTTCATGATCGTCGAGCCGAAGCAGTAAACACCGATGGTGTTCTCCTTCAGCTTCTGCTCGACGAGGTCGAAAGCTTTGTCGGGAATATCGTGGAGGTTCGCCTTGGGGAAGCCCGGCACCTCGACGCCTCGCGCTTCGATGTGTTTCCAGCCGAGTTTCTTCGTCGCGGCGATTTGCGCGTCGATGGTGTTGCCCGCTTCGTCGCCAATGCCAGTAAGAATCATATTTTCGATTTAACCACAGATGGACACGGATTAACACGGATGATGTTTTTCGCCATCCGAGCCAGCGTCATATAAAAGATCGGGCTTTTCGCCTGCGCGCAAAACCAAGCACTGCAAAAAACCAACCCCAGAACAGATTCTGTGTCCGATTCGTGTGAATTCGTGAAATTCGTGTCAGATTCTTCTGCTTATCCGTGTCCATCTGTGTCCATCCGTGGTTGATTTACCGATGAAATGACTTGGTAAAATCGTCGTCTTTGATCTCGACCACTTTCTTTTCGAACTTCGATTCGGCAATCAATTGCTGAAGCTTCTTCTCGAACGCCGCGCTGTCCATCGGCAATTCAACGGTCTGCCCGATCAACGAGGAATACAACATCGCGTTGGCCAGTTCCACGGAGTGTACTCCCTCTTCGCCGGGCGCGATCAGCGGTTTTCCGTCGAGAATAGCGTCCACGAAGTTTTGTATGAGGGTCGCGTGCGGGGTGGCGGCGTCTTCAAAAGAGATGTCCTCCTGTCGGACCTCAGGTTTTACGAAGCCGACTTTCGCGGACTTGCTGAATTCGATCATGTCTGCTTCGTTGCGGGCGAAAGTAAGCCGGCTGTTTTCAAGCACGACTTTGCCGCGCGTGCCGGCGATTTCGAATCGGTTCGTGCCGGGCGCCTCGCCGGTGGAGGTAATGAACACGCCGGTCGCGCCCTTCGGATATTCGAGGCAGGCGGTTACGTTGTCCTCGACCTCAATGTTGTGATAGCGACCGAGCTGGCAGAAACCGCGGACGCGTGATGGCATACCGAGCAGCCAGGCGATTACGTCGAGGTTGTGGAGGCATTGATTGAGCAACACGCCGCCGCCTTCACCCCGCCAGGTCGCACGCCAGCCGCCGCTCGCGTAGTAGGCTTCGGTGCGATACCAGTCGGTGATGATCCAGCTCATGCGGACGATTTCGCCGAGATCGCTGTTCTGGATCAGTTTTCGGATTTTCAGATAACGCAGCTCGGTGCGGAGTTGAAACATCGCGGCGAAAACCTGCTTCGGGTGTCTCTTCGCGACAGCGATGAGCCGTTCGGCATCGGCTTTGTGCGCGGAGATCGGCTTCTCGACCATTAAATGCATCCCGGCCTCCAGCGCGGCCATGCCGATCGACGTGTGCTGGTAATGCGGCGTGGCGACGATGACCGCGTCCACTTCGCGCGACGGGACCAGTTTCTCAGCGCGGTCGAAGACTTTCAGTCCTTTGGCTTTGTAAGGTTCGAGTTTCTGCGGCGACGTGCTGCAAACGGCGACGAGTTCGCAACGCGGCACTTTGCCCTCGAGCAGATAGCCGGCGTGGTGCTTCCCGACGTTGCCCATGCCGATGATGCCAAGACGAACTTTGTTCATACGCCAGTCAAAAAGACTACTTTCGCTTCCTTTTCCCGGTCAACTCGTCGGCGAGTGCGCCGGCGTCATACACCTTGCGCAGCGCCTCGATAATCGACTGCGAACAAACGGAGACGGCGCGCGCCTGCTTGTCCGTGTAGGCGAAGTCGAGCACCAATGACTGGATGTTGCCGTCGAAGATGATGCCGACGAACTCGGCGTCGCGGTTGATGACCGGGCTGCCGGAATTCCCGCCGATAATGTCCGCTGTGCTGACGAAATTGAACGGCGCGTTCAGGTTGAGGCGGCCCTTGCGCTTCAGCCAACGCGGGGGGATGTCGAACGGCGGCTGGTTCTGATGTTCTTCGCCGCGCTGGTAAAGGCCTTCGAGCGTGGTCTGAAACGGGATTTGCGCGCCGTTTTCCTCGTAGCCCTTCACCGCGCCGTACGCGAGCCGCAGCGTGAAGGTCGCGTCCGGGTAAGTGCTCGTTCCCTCGATGGCAAAGCGGGCTTTGGAGATTTGCGCATGGGCCTGCTGTTTCGCTTCGCTTTGCGTTTCGATGCTCTTGCGCACCGCGCGGGCGTCCGCATCGATCAATCGCGCGAGTTCGATCATCGGGTCGCGGGCCGCGTCCACGGCGGACTGGCCTTCGCTGTAAAGCTTCTTGCGGAATGCGACATCCCTGAGTTTGGTGCCGCGCACCAGGTCGGACGCGCGCTCCTGTGGCGGTTTGCCGGCCAGGACTTTCTGCACGAGCGGGTCCGTGTAGCCGAGTTTGCCGGCCAGAAACGTGAGCGAGTCGGCCAGCGTCAACTGTTCGAGGTCGTCGTAGATCGGTTTTTCGGAAAAGAGCTGGAATTCGAGCGACGCGAGGCCCGCCTCGCCGAACTCGCGTAAGCGCTCCGAATTCGGCTTTGGTTTCTCGTCGGCGGCGCGCAGCAACGTGCGGGCGATGACGAACAGGTCGCTGTAGAAGCCGTGTCCGACTTCGAGCAGGTTGTAGCGACGCGCGTTTTCAGCGATGATTTTTTGCGCTTCCGCAATCCTGTCCCAGGCGCCAACGGCGTCTTTCAATTCCGGCCTGGCCGCCACGGCGTCGCGCAATTTTTTCTCCGCCGCTTGTTTTTGCTCCATAAGTTTGGGATCGAGCACGCCGGCGAGTTCGCCGATGTACGCCTTGCGGCTGTTCTGCACGCCGAACAGGTCTTCCTTCGCGCGGCGGGCGTTCTCGTCGCTGCGCGCGCTGTAGCTGGAGAGCAGCACTTCGAGCGCGTGCAGGCGTTCCAGCGCGTAAGGCAGGCGTTGGTCGCGCACGTATTCCAGTTCGGCGACAGTGAAAAGCCGGCTGGTGTGGCCTGGATGGCCGGAAACGAAGACCAGTTCATTTTCGGAAACGCCGGCTTCGCTCCATTTCAGGTAATGCTGTAACTTCGCCGGCTGGTCGTCTTCATAAACGCGGAACAGGCAGATATCGAGGTCGAAGCGCGGATACTCAAAGTTGTCCGGGTCGCCGCCGTAAAAGGCGATCTGCTGCTCAGGCGCGAAGACGAGGCGGACGTCCGTGTATTTCTTGAAGCGATAAAGATGATACTGGCCGCCCTGGTAAAGCGTGACCACGTCGCTGCGCAAACCGGTCTTGTCGAACGATTCCTTTTCGATCTCCGCCATCACGGCGCGGCGGGCGAGGAACGCCTGCTCAACGGCCATCTCCGATTTGACGGCGACGTTCACGCGCGTCGTGACATCCTCGATGCTTACGAGCACGTTGAGTTCGAGATCGAGACAGCGTTTTTCTTGTGCCTGCGACCGGGCGTAAAAGCCGTCGCGCAGGTAATTTTTGTTTTTGTCACCGAACTTTTGCAGGGCGTCGGCGCCGACGTGATGATTCGATATCACCAGGCCGTCCTCGGAGACAAAGGAACCGGAGCCGCCGCTGTTGAAGCGGACGGACGATTTCTGGACGTGGTCGAGCCACGTTTCGGTCACGTCGAAGCCGTATTTTTCCTTGAGCTGTTTGCGCGGCGGGTGGTTGAACAGCCACATGCCTTCGTCCGCCAGGAGTGAGGGAGAAAAAGTCACCATAAAGACAATCAGCGCCGTGCCGGGAAGCCAGCGGGTTGGATTCATTTTCATAAACCGGCTGGATATTAAAAGTCCCGATTCTCCATGAGAAGAAATAAACAACGAAAGTGTCCCGGCTCACCGCCAGAGCCACGTCAGCAGCGGGGCGAACACCAGACTGGGCAAGTAATCCGCCAGTTCGATTTTTTTCAGTTCGAAAATGATCAGCGCGACGCAGAAGACCAGCAGTCCGGCGGTGGCATGGATGGGATCAAGCAGCGAGTATTTCGCCAGGCAGGGCTGAGCCAGTTTGGCGAGGAGCGTGATCGTGCCCTGGCACGCAATGACCGGAACGACTGACAACGTCGCGCCCAGGCCAAACAGGGTGACGAAGGCCATGGTCGCCAGGCCGTCCATCACGGCCTTCACGGCGAGCGGCTTGAAATTCCCGGTCAACCCGTCCTCCAACGGTCCCAGGATCGACAGTGGCGCGACGCAGAAGAGAATCGAGCACGTCACAAAGCCGTCGTGGAACCGTCGCCCACTGTCCGGCCGTGCTTCGGAAATTTTTTGTTTGGCGTACTGGCCGAGCCGGTTGAGGGATTTCTGGGTGCGCACCAGTTTGCCGGTCAGATTGCCGAGCATGAGCGCGAGGAGGACAATCGTGAGCTGCTTGAGGACGTGCAGAAAACCGCCGTTGAGCCCCTGCCACGTCGCGCTCAAACCGACATAGACGGTGAAGACGCCCAGCAGGATTTTCAGGGCAGTTTGATGAGCGACCGGGATTTGTTTTTTCGCAGTCAGCCCGGCCACGCCTCCGATCAGAATGGCCGCGGCGTTGATGATGGTGCCAACCATGCGACAGACTGAAACACGCGCGCGCCAAAGTTCAAAGCGCAAAGTGCGGAGACGCGCCAAAAATCAGCGTTGCAATCCACCGCGACAAAAGGCAAGTTGACCCTCCTGGTACGGGGCGTAGCGTAGCCTGGCTAGCGCGCTTGTTTCGGGTACAAGAGGTCGTGAGTTCGAATCTCACCGCCCCGACCATCCTTACTTTTTACTCTCCATCGGGCAGTCAGAATGATGAATCCGGACGTGAATCGAAGCCATGAACCGGTCGGAATCCCCCTCAACTGCCCTCCGGGCACCTTCTCCCCCACTGGGGGAGAAGGACGGGATGAGGGGGTACGGTTCAAGGAAAGACGGCGCAATCAACCGTCGTCCAGTGAAGAATTGAGTTTGGGTCAATACTCAGGACCCGTTTTATGTTTTACGGGCAAGACTGGCAAACGGGGACGAGAAAGATTAGTCTGTCGCTGGGTTACAGAAACCAAAGGTTCGAAGAAAACTTGAAAATCTTTAGCCTCATCGAGTGGGCAATGCTTCCATGTTCGGCGCGATCGGTTTGGGTGCCCGTTGTCGTTTTGCTGGGTGCGCTCGTGCGACCTCCAGTCTCCCTTGCACAAGCCGGGTTCGTGGATCCAAGTTTCCTCAGTGGCATGACCGGGCCGAATTCCTGGCTTTGGGCGGGCGCACTTCAATCGGATGGAAAACTGATTCTCGGAGGCCAGTTCACGAGCTTCAATGGAGTGCCGCGCGGTCCGGTAGCCCGCCTGAACGTTGATGGCAGCGTGGACACGAACTTCTCAGCCAGCGTAACGGCTGGTGAACCCACGATCCACAGTGTGGCCGTCCAACCCGATGGCAAGGTGCTGGTCGGAGGCATGTTTACCGGCATGAACGGAGCAACGCGATTCCGGCTGGCGCGTTTGAATGCCGATGGCACTCTCGATACCAAGTTTGTTGCCACTGTGACCGGCAGTGGATCGTTCATTACCGTGAGCGATTTGGCCCTCCAATCCAATTCACAGATTGTGATCTCCGGATCGTTTGACGCTGTCAACGGGTCGCCGCGCACCAACATCGCCCGGCTCAATAGCAACGGCACTCTGGACTCCACCTTCGTGGCAGGAATTGACACTCCGCCAAATGCTCTGGCCTTGCAGTTGGACGGGAGAGTGCTGATCGGGGGCGCGTTCAGCAGCGTGAATGGCCAGGCCCGCGATCACATCGCGTGCCTCAACACGAACGGCAGCCTGGACACCAACTTTCTCGCGATTACAGATGGCAACGTTGACACGTTCGCGATCCAGCCAGACAGGACGGTACTGATTGCTGGGAACTTTAGTACCGTCAATGGGCAGAGTCGCCATCGCATCGCGCGTTTGAATCCGAATGGCAGCCTCGACGGCAGCTTTCAAAACGGCATGGCCGGCGCCGACGATTACGTAGCCTGCGTGGCTTATGATCCGAGCGGCAAAGTTTTGATCGGGGGACAGTTCGCCACCGTGAATGGCGTGGCGCGCACCAATGTCGCGCGCTTGAACCCCAACGGCAGCCTGGATACCAACTTCCTCGCGAACGTGGACTCCTTTATTGAGTTCATCCTGGTGCAACCGGATTCCCGGGCGATTATCGAGGGGAGTTATATCAACACCGTTGATGGGCGAAGCCGGAATCACATCGCACGCCTGCAAAGCAGCAGCGCTCCGATCATTGGTCCGTCAAGTATCTCAGCCGGCGTCTTTTCCTTCGACGTGGCCGCCATTCCAGGAAAGACGTACGGTGTTGAGGCTTCGACGAATCTGGCGAACTGGACTGTGGTATTGTCCACCCACGCTACGGTTGACAATTTCACCTTCCAGGATGCCAGCGTGCCGCAATTCTCCCGACGGTTCTTCCGTGTGTCTAAGTCGCCTTGATCTGAATTAATGTCCGTGTCGCTCGGTCTTTCCCTGCCAAGCTCAACCGCGTGGTTGTTGCGCCAGGGCTTTCTCGATGCAGACCAGCAGTTGCTTGAGATCGACCGGCTTGGCCAGGTACGGAAAACCGCCGATCAGGCCGTTGCGGTCTCGCACCTCGTCCTTCCGGACCGCCGCCGTGAGGAAGACAATGGGGATTTGCCTGAACCGCGAGTCGCTTTGCAGCCGGGCCGCGAGAGCGCCGCCGTCCATCTGAGGCATCATAACATCGAGCAGGATCAGGTCCGGATGAAACTCCCGCACCGCCTCGAGTCCTTCGGGCGGGTTGTTCTCCGCCCGTACGGCGTATTTGCCGGTGCAGCCCAGGTTCAGGTTCAGCAAGCGAGTGAAACTCGCTTCGTCGTCAATGATCAGGATTCGTTTCTTTTTCATAATTGTTTCCTCCGCTTGTTTTGAAAACGACGGCCACTCGCACCCCGCCTTGCTCCCGATTGGCGATGTGAATTGCGCCGCCGTGCAGCTCGATGATTTTCTTGCTCACCGGCAGTCCCAGACCGGTGCCGACTCCCGTGGGTTTGGTGGTAAAGAAAGGGTCGAAGATTTTAGTAATTTGGTCGGGAGGTATCCCCGCGCCGGTGTCCTCAATCTCGGCGATCACCATGGTCTCCCCCGGCCCAAACCTGCTCGACGCGCCGCCCAACGCAGTCAGCCGTTCTCCGGCCAACGGCCGCGCATAAGTGCGGACCGCCAGCGTTCCACCATCGGGCATCGCCTCAACGGCGTTGAGGAACAGGTTGATGAACACCTGCTGAATTTTGTTTCGTTCCAGTTGGAGCATCGGCAGGTCCGCCGCCAGTTCTTGAGCCAAAGTGATGTGATGCTTCTTCAGCTCGTACTGCATCAAATTGAGCGAGTGCCGGGCGATGGCATTGAGGTCTTCGTCGCGCACATCCGGATGGTTCGTGGCTGAAAATTCCAGCAGCTCGCGAACGATGGAATCG
>QHOP01000257.1 GCA_003219345.1 Verrucomicrobiota bacterium | reverse complement strand
CGTCAAAACCGGCGTTCGCCAATGGCTGACCATCTTCTGAATAAAACACGTCCGGGAATTCCAAACGCCAGTGGAACGGAACAAGAGCGTTCTTTTTGTCCTGCAAAGCGTCGGCTATGGAATCGAGGAAACGACGCGCGTCGGGCCTGGTTTCGTTGTCGAGTTCGTTAAGCGTGACGAGGAATCGCGCCGCCTGGATGTAATTGAACTCGTCCATTGGCACACTCGCGAGACCAGCGAGCCAGACATCGGCCAGGTCGAGAAACGGCTTCAACTGCGCGCGAGCCTGCCGCCACTGGCGCTCTTTGCGTTTGACAACTTCCATTTCGGTGCTGACCTCGCCTTCGATGGCCAACGCGTTGGAGATGACAGCGGCGAGTGTTCGCGGCAGATGGTCGCCAGCCTCGAACGTTTGGTGTTCGGTCTCGGTCAGCACCGGAGCGCGACGGAGCTCAGCGGGAGAGACGGAGAGCAAAGCGTTGCCGTGGCGCAAATGGTGATCGAGGAAATTCAGCGGCTCATCCACGGCAATGCAGGTGAGCCAGAGTGAAAGTTTCGCGAGTTCTACGGCCATGGGATTGATGTCCACGCCGTAGATGCAGGCTTCGACAACGCGGCGACGCCAATAAGAAACTTCCGCCTGTTCCTGCGAAACGCCGGGCGGCACCGGAATTTTGCCCCGTTGCAAAATTTGTTCGCGCGTGACCCGACGCTGACCTTGAGGGACGACCTGCTCTGTCATTGGGCGAGTGGTGGGATGGCGCATGATGCGCGCGGCCAGCCATTCGGTGGCGCGCACGAGGAAATGCCCGCTGCCCATCGCGGGGTCAACGAGGTTCAAACCGAGCACCGCCATTGCGAAAGCATTGTTACGCTTGCCTTCCTCGGAGCGAGCGGCCAGGGCGCGCTGAACTTCTTCGGAATGCTCGATTTCGTCCAGCAGCGGGGAAAGAGTTTCCCGGATCAGGAATTGGACAATCCAGTCCGGCGTGTAGAAGATGCCGTGGCGATGGTTTTTGCCGTTCTGATTGCGAAGTTCCAGGCGCTCACCTTCACGGACGAAATGGGCGCCGAGCAGCCCTTCGTAAATGTCGCCAAGTTGGCGGACTTCCAGTGTGCTGTAGTCTATCGCCTCACCGGTGCTGAGTTGGCCTTGCCGCTGGCCCGGACGAGTGGGCGGTTGCGCGAAGATAAGTTGACGCAGCACGTTCGCGAGCGAGGCGTCGCCGACGCGCCATGAGTCGAGTTTGCGGTGCAGGTCAGGATTAAACAGGCCGCCGTTGTAGCGAGTGACACCCAAAGATTCATTTTGGCGCGGGTGTGTGCCGTTGATGAGGTGAAACAGCAGAAGCAGTTCCTCGTAAAGGCCAGTGAATGCGTCGTCCGTGTAGAGCGTGCGGTCGCGCAGGCGCTCGACGAGACGCCCAAGGGAAAAGTCGTTCAGATAACGCCGGTTTGCGCCAGCGCCGTGCGACTTCACCGGCAGCAGCCCGCGGCTCTCGGCATAAAGAACAAAGAGCAGCCGGTAAAGAAACGTGAGCGCGTTGTCATAGACTTCCGGAAAGTCACCTTCGCCGAGATGATTGTCCTCAAAATCAACAAAACCAGTCCCCAAGTCTTCCAGCACGTCGAAAATTCGGTCTCGTAGATTTTCTTCAAGCTGAGCCTGGAAGCGTAACGACTGCTCGCGAACAGAATCGAGGAAGCACGAGCCGGTTTGATGACGCTCGAAAGCTGAAGCACGGAAGAGTGTGACAAAGGTTCGGAACTCTTCGAGCGAACAAAACTGGTTGCCCTTTACCAGATGGAACGCGAAATACGCGCCCACGGCTGAACGATCCGCGTAAAGCCGCCACACCGAACCGTTCGTGAGAATCGCCCAATTGAAGAATCTGCGTCCGCTGGTGTCCTTGGCATGGTTGAGGTAATCCTGCAGCTGCTGACTTGGAAACCAACCGGGCGTTTCTCTGGTGGAGATTTGATCCAGCGAATGCTTGTACCGTTTCGCCTCAAGAACCGTCGCGCTGAGGCGAAAGAGCACCGAGGCGTCGGCCTCAGCAGCGGCAAAATAGTCGGTTTCGGAAGTAAAGAGGCAATAGTCAGGCTTCTTACGAGTTGTAAGATTCGGCATCGTTTCCTGAGGAATGCGCCGCCAGCCAAGGCGATCGAGGATTGGCTCAAGCAACGTAGAGCAGGTGAACGCTTCATTCCTTCGCCGTGATGACAATGCCGGGAGATGACGATGCCAAATTTCGCCGATCTCCCGGTGAATGGCCCCACATTCCGCAGCGCTTGCGAACTCTGAAGCGATAGGGAGATGGCGTGAAAGATAGGCCAGCGAGAAGACGCCGCGAGTTTCGAGAGCGCCTTCGAAGCCCTCGCCTTGCAAGGTGAGGCCCAACTGATCTGGATTGCTGGCGGTTCGTCGTTGCCGTGGCATCGCTGCGCGCGAGGGTACGAGAAACCATCGGCTCAATCACGGAATTTTTCACGTGGCCCTGTTGCTTCAGACTTCCCCAGGCGTGTCAGCGGTACGTCACTTCGGCCATTCGCTGACGCGCTGCCACCAGTGTTCAAGCCGCTTCAAATATTTGCTCGGATTCCGCATCCGGTCGGCCAGTGATTGGCTGCCGAGGGATTTGTCCGGCCAAAGATGGAGGTGTTTCTCAATCCGGAGTTCCCTGGCCAGTTCCCAAACGGTGTGCAGCGCGTTCACCGCGTAGTCCTGCCAGCTTTCGCGCGTGGCAAAAACATCGGTGCGCAGAATTCGACTCCTCACCCCATCCCTCTCCTCGGTCGAGGAGGAGAGGGTGTCGCTCTGCGCGAATTTCCTCAACGGTACCAAGCCCAGCGCCTCGGCGTACCGTTCTATGCGCGCCACGTTCTCGGCGCGGATGTTGATGGGTTCGTGGAAAATCGTGATGGGGTCGAGTTTAGCCACGGCTTGAAGCGTCGAGCGCAAATCGGCTTCGTCACATTCGGGATACGTCGGCGCGAGGGCCACATAGACGTGCAGACCGGCTTCCTTCGCGGCGCGCAGCGTGGCAAGCCGTTGCGATGGCGCGGGTGCTCGCGGCTCATACACCTTGGCCAAATCGTTGCGCAATGTGGGCAGGCTCATGCCGAACACCAAACGTTTCTTGAAGCTCTTGAACAAATCGAAATCTGCCCGCGCCAACGGACTGCGCGTAAGGATGCGAACGTTGATCGTGGATTCGTCCCGAATAAGTTCGAGCGAGCGGCGCACGAGGAAACGCGCGTGCCCGGCCAGTTCGCGTTGCCGCGCCGGTTCGGAGTGGCGGACGACTTGATACGGGTCGGTTGTGCTGCAATAAATAACGGCGCGATTGCCGTCTGGCTTCAGGTGCTTGCGCGGCGTGGTTTCCGCCGCGCGCAACGACGCGAGGAACTTCTGTTCGTCCCACGGGCGGAGCAGGACATAATCGCCCCACTCGGCATCCGGATCTTTGACGCCGTATTCCGCCAGCTTCGGCCCTTGTTTGATGGTCGCCGCGCTGGGCACGTAACAAAACCGACACGCGTGAGAGCATCCGACCGCCACGTTGAATGCCCAATTCGACAGGCTCTTGTAAACGAAATGGTTTTCGGCGATGATGGCGGGCGCGTGCCACAGACCAACGCGCGAGTCTTCCGGACGCTGCAATGGCCGGACAACTCGTGGCCGAATCTGAACTGGTCTGTCGAGAACGAGGCTCATTGTTCTTCCCGGGGTATCATCGTCTGCTCAGTTTCCAAATTCGAACTCCATTGGGAGCACGGCTTTCATCGCTTTGTCCCAAAACTCCTTGCCCTTGGGATGTTTGCTCGCGTAAAGCAGCAGATAGAGAGGAGTATTCTGGTCGTTCGTGATGAAAACCTCTCGCCCGATGAAGCTAAAGCCAAGCCCGTCGAGCTGCTTTTTGTAGAGCTCAAGAACAAGGCGAAAGAACTCACGCGGGTCGTGCCGTGAAATCTGCTTCCACGAATTGTTGCCGAGGAACTTGGTAAGGGCGGATTGTTCGTCCGCATCGGGCGTGTATTGGTGGATGTTCATTTTGATCCCCATCCCGTGCTGAATATTGATCAGCAGGTCACACCGCGTTTTGCGATGGAGAGTCTCAATGAGCGAAAACGGCGCGTGCCCGATGCCGGTGGGGTCGATGAACGCCAACGTCAACGAGCCTGCCGGAATCAGAATCTTCTGGACGGCCTCCGCGCAATCACCGCACCAGATTTCCGTGTACGCGGCGTTGTCGAAAGGCTCAAGCCGTTGAGCTAGGGCTTCCGCCACAGGCAAGCTCATCTCGGTGAAAATGAATTTGGTGAATTCATGTTCGATCACCTTCAGCGGTGAGCCAAGGTCTTCCTTGCCGGTTTTACGAATCAGACAGCGGCCTGGCCCGGAGAACAGCTCGAGATAAACCCGGCTCTTCCAATTGTACTTCATTCCTGTTGCAAAGAGGTGCGCGTAGTACGTCAGCAAGCGGTGTTTCGTTTCGATCCACGCGCCGCTATCACGAATTGGAAGACCATCTGTTGCCGATACATTCTCTTTCCAGAGAGACTTGTCGGCTGAGTCGAGCGTGTGAAAGGCTGTCTTCATTCGCGGCGCAGTTAAACAGGTCAGGCCCTCTGCCTCAATCATTTCCGGGAATCGTAACAACAACGGTAGGACAAAAACCGTCCAACGGGTTCGGAATTTGAGGCGTGGCTTTGGTGTGATTCCACGATTTTTCAAAGAAGAATCGCGAATCCGCATCCATCAGCGTTCATTATTTTTTCAGTTCTTTGCGCCCCTTTGCGGCTCAATTGAATCCGTGTTCATCTGCGTTCGGAATTGGATTCAGAATTCCTTTCCCGGCGCATCGCGCAGCGGGTGGACGTTGCAAATGCCGAAAGGCCGAAGCTTAGCCCGCGCCAGTTCCGCCGCCTTTGGAACGTGAGTTGAGAGTTGAGAGCCGGAATCGACACTTGACCCCGGCACCCCCTTCCCGGGGACACCTCATCCGGCGTGCGGCCACCTTCTCCCCATCCGATGCGGAGAAGGATATCGAGGCGGAGAGAGGGAAGTTCTTTGGGCGTCTTGCGTTTTTTCGCAGCGATTGAATCCGTGTCCATCAGTGTTCATCCGTGGTTGAGAAGTCCCGCTGCCTGCACCGCGTCGTTGTAGCGGGCGCGCGACTTGTCTTCCCAGTCCGCGAAATGTTTTAATCCGCCGTGCGAGCGGTAGTTCAACGAGTCGCGGAAGCTTCGGTCACCATCAACGGCCAAATCCGTGGCGCGATTGAAACGGGCCTGCTCCTCCTGCTGGCTGTCGAGGAAGCCGACACGCCCGAAGACATTGAATGGTTGAGCGGCAAGATTGTTCGTCTGCGCATTTTCAATGACGACCAGGGAGCCATGAACCGTTCGGTGCAGGAAGTCGGCGGCGATATTTTGCTCATCAGCCAGTTCACCTTGTTTGCCAGCACGAAGAAAGGAAACCGTCCGTCCTACAGCCGCGCGGCCCGACCGGAAATCGCCGTGCCGCTTTACGAGGCGTTCACCCGCAAGCTGAGCGAAGACCTGGGCAAGCCGGTTAAAACGGGCGAATTCGGCGCGGACATGAAAGTGAGTCTCGTCAACGACGGCCCGGTGACCATCGTCATTGACTCGAAGAACAGAGAGTAGACACCAATTTCACGAATGAGCACAAATTCGCTTTCAGCTGGCAACATAGACCAATTGCCAAAAGAAATTTCCGAAATGAAGCGCTTGTCGAATGTCCAACGGCTCCCCTCACCCTTCCCTCTCCCCTCATCGGATGAGGGGAGAGGGTGGCTTTAGCCGGGTGAGGGGAGTGCTCGCACACGACATTGATCGGAAATTACTTTTGGAAACCGCTATAGACGCACTTGGTTTTCTTTGTGTGAATTCGTGAAATTCGTGTTCCTCCTACGGCCGCACTTCCAGGCGATAGAAATAACTCGCGCCGGGCGTTTGCGGCGCAAGGACCACCGACGAGGTTGTCGTGGTGGCGGGAATCCAATCGGACAACGGCGTCCAATTGACCAAGTCGGTGCTGGCGGCCAGCCGATAGGCCCGGCCCGGAACGGACGGCCAGTCAAAGCGCAGGCTACCGTTCGGCTGCGACGCTGGCGGCATCAGTTCCAAAACGGAATTCGTATTCTTCGGGTCCGTGCCGGCGATGAATTCAGCGTAATCGGTCATCCCATCGCCGTCGGTGTCGGTGGCTTTTGTGCGGTCCGGCGAAACGCCGCCAAAGACCTGTTGTTCCCACGCGTCCGAAATACCGTTGTTGTTCGCGTCGGCGAACGTGTATGTGCCTTGGAAGAGAACCGGCGTCACCGAATTCACCGAATTCGTCTGCGGCGTGGGAGTCTGGTAGTAGGGCACCGCGCCGAACGTGAGGACGTATTGGCCGAGCGGCGCGTTGCTCAGCGTCAGGCTCCAACCTTGGCCGGTCTGCGAAATCGGGCCGCTCAGAGTAAAGCGCGCTTCGGCGAGATTGTTCGTGATGACAATCGTGCCGCGCACCGCGTTGCTGATGGTGACCGAGACGTCGTCAATGAGCCAGCCGGGGCGCGGCGCGCTATCAACTGAAAACTGCTGGTAGTGCCATGCCAGATAGATGACGTTGCCGACATAAGGCGTCAGTTCAATGTCCTGTTCCTCCCAGCCATCGGAGAAATCAGTGTATTGCACAATCGTGACCGGGTTGCTCACCTCGTTCGTGAAGATGAGCAGCTCGCCGCCTTCCAGAATGTCGGAGGCCGTCCGCTCGGTGAAATCATAGCTCTGCCAGAAACGCAGCGTCGCCACGTTGCCGCCGGTCAGGTCAAGCGCCGGGCTGATCAGGTAAGTGTCGGCGTAATCCAGCGCTTCGCCGCTGAGGTTGCTGCCCCAGGCGTTCGGCGGCGAATGAGCGGCGGCTTCCATGCCGTTGTTCGGCACGCCCAGACGCCAGGGCGCCTGGCTCCCGTCCGCGTCGAACGTCGTCCAGTTCGTGCTTGACCCGCTGTGGTCGAGGTCGTCCGTCCACGGCGGCGTGACCGGCTTCAACGTGCGAAAGGTGTAAAGTCGCCCTTGGTTGTCGTCGCTCGTGGTGTTGCCGGCGGCGTCGCGGCTGACGACCTGATAGAAATAAACTTTGTTCGGCAGCAACCCGTTCAGCGTCACGGAATGACTCTCCTGCAGATCGGCGCTGTAAGCCGTGCGTCCGAGCAGCGGCGATTCGCCGAATTGCACCAGTGAATCCGCCGCTTTCGACGTGTCCCAGGCCACCTCGGCGCTTTGGTAATCGGGACTCGCGACGATGTTCGTGATCGCGGGAGGCACGGTGTCCACTACTGCCACCGCGGGCAGGATGCGGTCTGAAGAAGCGTCGTAGTAGTTTGCGATGATGATGTCGCCATTTGCCACGGGAAATCGCCCCTGGGCCGGACGATTCGTCGCCGCCACCAGCGCGATGTAACCGCGGAACAGCCCGCTGCGCGCCGACTCGAAAAGCGTGACCGTCTGGCGGTTGGTCGAAGCGTAACTTTGGAACGTCACCGTCGTCTGGCCCTGCCCGCTCAGGTCCGAGTCGCCAACCTCGATGGCCACGCGCGAGGGAATTGTGTAGGCCGAACTGTCGAGCGTAATGGTGCCGAGTCCGTTGGCGCCCGGCGCGAGGAAAGTGAGAATGTTGCGCAGGAGCATGGCGCGATTGTTCGGCACCGGATCGGCGGTTGAAACTGCATCGAATGGAAAGGAGAGAAACACGACCCGACCGCTGTTGTCCTGGTCGATGCGCGGGTAGCGCAGACCCGCTACGTTGCCCGAAGCCGAGTCGTAGAAAATCGGCGCGGCGTTCGTTGAAATGACAAGGGTGTCCGACACGTCCGGGCTTTGCGCCAGCAGCTGAAGAATGTCGCTGTCG
>QHOP01000256.1 GCA_003219345.1 Verrucomicrobiota bacterium | reverse complement strand
GGATGAATCGATGCGCCAGGTAGTCGAGCAACTCCGGATGCGTCGGTGGTTCGCCGAGTTTGCCGAAGTTATTCGGCGTGCGCACGATTCCTTCGCCAAAATGATGCTGCCAGAGTCGGTTGACCAACACTCGCGCCGTGAGCGGATTGGAAGGACTGGCAATCCATTTGGCCAGTTCCAGGCGCCCGCTGCCTTCGTTAATCGGCGGCTGATTCTCGCCCGCGAGCACGCGCGGGAGGCCGCGCGGGACCAGTTTGCCGAGCCGGTCGTAACGGCCGCGAATGTGCACCTGCACATCGTGAATGCCAGCGTGAGCGCTTTCCGGCACGCCGCCTTCCTGCAAGCCGTGCGCGACAGGCACGGGCCGTGACAGTTCCGCGCGCAGCGCGGCCAGTTCCTCTTTCCATCGGACCAGGGATGCCTTTTCCTCCGCTGACAATTCATTGGGCGTGAGCGTCACCGGCGGGTCGCCCTGAAAAGCAAAGAAATACCACAAGCCGGTGTTTGACTTCGCGGCAAAGTCATTCACGACGTCGTCAGGCACTCGCCAGGTCCGCCCTTCGCCGTCGCGCTCGTGGATTCCGAGTTCCACGACCGTCGTGTCGCAGCCATGGTCTTTATCTTTCGGAAAAATCGCCACTTGAATTAAATCGCCGACATGGACTTCGGCCTCCGCACGCGGGATGTCCTGTTGACCGCCGTTGTCGATTTTGCCGGAAGCGAGCGCCTTTTGACTGTGGTAGAGCACCCACTCGACGCCGTTGCCGCATTTATCATCGGCGTCCGCGACGCGACCGCTCACCTCCACGGCGCCGTTCAGCGGACTCTGCCACGCCAGGGCAGCCGCGCGATCCGGTGACGGATGTACGGCGATGCTGCGCGCAGGCAGCCGGATAGTAATGAATTCGAGCGGTGTGTCGCCGGAGTTGGCGACCGCCGACGGTAAGTCGATGCCGTCACTCAGGTTCAGCGCGGTCAGCGTCGGTTTGTTCTGCGCGCCGCGCGTCGGTTTGTTCAATAAAGCCACTCCCGTTGCGGCGTTGATTTCGCGTTCCAACGCCGCAGCGCGGGTTTGCTTCTCCTTCCGCAGGTCGAGTTCTGCCGTTGACGCCAACGGAATGCGCAACACAGGCGAGCCAGCCGTCTTCGCGCCCGGCCTCGGAAGGATATGGCTGCTGAAATAAATTCCGGCGAGCGAATAGTAATCCTCAGTCGGGATCGGGTCGAACTTATGATCGTGGCAGCGCGCGCAGGCGAGCGTGAGTCCCAGAAAAGCGCGTCCGGTCACGTCGATCTGATCATCAACGATGTCGGTCAGCATCTTTTCCTTGTCGGCGTCGCCGGTGCCCCATTCGCCGATGGCCATGACGCCGGTGGCAATCATTTTGCCTGGATCGAACCGGGCCGCCTCATTCGTCGCCAGAATGTCACCGGCGATCTGCTCCCTGACGAACTCGTCATACGGCAGATCGCGGTTGAAGGCGTTTACGACCCAGTCGCGATACCGATACGCCTCGGGCACGTCCGCTTCTCCGCCGATGCCGCGCGCATCGAACGAGTCGGTGTAGCGAACGACATCGAGCCAGTGTCGGCCCCAACGCTCGCCGTAATGCGGCGAGGCCAGCAGTCGGTCCACGACTTTGGCGAAAGCATCCGGCGAATTGTCCGAGAGAAACGCTTCGACTTCCCAGGGCGTCGGCGGCAGGCCAATCAGATCGAACGTCGCGCGCCGAATCAATGTTCGCTTGTCGGTGGGTGGCGCCGGTATGAGTCCATTGCCTTCGAGTTTCGCTAGAATGAAATTATCCACCGGAGACTTGACCCAGGCGCGATTTTTCACCGATGGCACCTTCGGATTTTTGATGGACTGAAAGGACCACCACAGCTCGATTTCGGATTTCGGATTTCGGATTTCAGATTCTTCGGTTCCAGGATAGGGCGCGCCCATCTTCACCCAGGAGACAAAGTCGGCGATTTGTTCGTCGCTGAGTTTGCCCTCTTTAGGAGGAGGCATTTGCAGGTCTTCGTTTTTGTAACGAATCGACTCGATGAGCAGACTTTTGTTATCGTCGCCCGGCACCACGCCCGGTTTGCCGGACTCGCCGCCTTTCAGCATCCCTTCCCTGCTGTCGAGCCGCAAATCGCCTTTGACCTTTTCGCTCCGTGCGCTGTGGCATTTGTAGCAGCGCTCAACCAGCACCGGTCGGATTTTTTTTTCGAAAAACTCAACGCCCCTGGACGGACTCGCGGCAACCGGGTAAAAAGCCGCAGCCATCAAAAGACCGATCATCAGTTTTGCACTCGGGCTCCGGATGGCTGAACGGCGCGACATAATTGGAACTGCCAAAATTTAAGATTCAGCGCCGGAAAAGAGAAGTTGAATCACTGCCATTTTAAAACGCCGAGCAGATTGCAGAAATCGTCCGTCCAGACTTGCGGCGGGGACCGGCCTTCGAGTGCCAACCAGCGGGATTGCTTGAGCAGCGGGCCCAGGTCACCTGGCTGTCTGGCCACGACCACCCAATGCGATTGTTCCTTGCCGTTCGTGGCTTCTGCCGGATTGATGTTCTCATCGTCCCAATGACGGCACGTCAGCTTCATATTTTGGCCGAGGTCAGCCAGGACGGGCTCCAGGTCCAGATAGCGATTCGAAATGTGAAACATCATTAACCCGCCTTCGGCAAGTTTCGACAGGTAAAGCTCCAGCGCCTCGCGCGTCAGCAAATGCACCGGAATGGAGTCCGAACTGAAGGCGTCCAGCACGATCAATCCGTAATACCGCGCCGGCGCTTCCGCCAGCCGCAAACGGGCGTCGCCGACGACGATTCGCACATCCCTTTTCGCGCAGCCGCGCAGGTAGGAAAAATAATTCGTGTTCCGGGCAATGTGGATGACCGCCGGATCAATTTCATAAAACGTCCATTCCTGCGCCGCTTCCGCGTAACACGCGGTCGCGCCCGTCCCCAGCCCGACGACGGCGACACGCGGCGCGGCCGCTTTGCCATTATACAGTCTGAAAACGTCCCCCAAGGGACCGCTAGGATGATAGTAGGCCAGCGGTTCGCACTGGCGTTTGGCATCAATGAACTGTTCCCCATGCAGCGTGCTGCCATGAACGAAATAGTGGAACGCGCCGGTCGGGTCGAGCGTGACGCGCGAAACGCCAAAAAAATTTCGCTCAATATGCAACGTTTTACCGTGCGGACCGAGGTAAAACCCTCCGCCGACTAAAATGCCCGCCAGACCCAGACCAAAGCGATAGGGCCGGTCAACCAGGAGGAAACAGACAATCGCCGGCAAACCGACAATCACCGCGTTGCGCAGATTGACCGATTCCAGGCCGAAAAACGGAACCGAGACCGCCAGGGCAGCCGTGAATATCCCCAGCAGTACAGCCAGCGCGAAGTCAATCGGGCGCAATGCGGGTTTACCGGTCTCACGGGCCGGACGCAACAAACAAGCCAGCACAATGGCTGCCGGGTATTCAATCACCGTGCTGAACAGGTTGGGCGCCGCCAAGGCATTGAAAATCCCCCCGAACGCTCCACCCAGCGATATCCAAAAGTAAAATGCAGTGAGCTGAACCGCGTCCGGGCGCTCAGCCGCCAGCCGTCCATGGCAAACCATCGCGGCGAGAAACAAAAACAGCAGGTGGATTGAAATGACCAGCCAGATCGGATGAGTTCCGCGGGTAAGAATTTGAAAAGCGACGCCCAACGCGCCCATCGGCAACAACCACTTCAACCAGGACATCGGAAGCATCCTCCGCCGGCCAAATACCAGGACGAATGAGAGCAGATAAATCGAAAGCGGAACGATCCACAGCAGCGGTATGCTCGCAATGTCCGTCGCCAGATAACTGGTGACGCCCAGCATCAGACTCGAAGGCACAAACGCGAACGCCAGCCAGCGGAGCCGCTGTTGTCCGGAAATGATTTCTCTGCGGTCCATCGCTCGCGCGCTGGTGTCTTGCCCCGCTTGTCTCGACGCGTTGTTTCCGCCGCCAGCGTGACTTTGGCGGAATCGCCACACCGACGCTCCACAGAATAAAATCAGCAAGGCCAGCGCGAGGTAGCCGCTGGTCCAGAACCGGCTCTGTTCGCGCAGGCGCAAATGGGATTCGAGCAAAACCGGATAACCGACGAGGGAAATCAGGCTCCCCAGATTGCTCGTGCTGTAGAGGAAGTAAGGGTCTTTCGCCAAAACGTGACCTGTGTGGGAAAACCATTTCTGCAGTAGCGGGCCGGTGCCTGCGGTCGCGAAGAAGGGGGCACCAACCACCAGTAACAACGCGCCCAACAACCAGCAAAACGGATTCGATTCAGGCGTGAGAGATTGCACGAGTTTATCCGAAATTCCCAATGGCAGCGCGAGCGCGGCGAGCGAAAGCAGGCAGAAATGCATCATCACCTGCCCGCGAATGCTCAATCGGACTGAAACAAAATGCGCGTAGGTGTAACCCCCCAGCAACATCGCTTGAAAGAAGACCATGCACGTATTCCAAACTGACGGCCCGCCGCCCAGCAGCGGCAACAGCATTTTGGCGATCATCGGCTGGACCCAGAACAACAACGCTGCGCTGAGGAACAAAGTTGCCGAGAACAACGCGATCATGAATGCAAAGTTCAAGCCGAACTTGAAACAGCCTACTTGAAGGACGGAACGATAACGCTTTTGGCCGATTGCCAGTTCGCGGTCGTCATCAACGCTTCGTTGGCGCGCTCCAGCGAGAATCGGTGCGTGACCGTTTCCGCAAAGGGGAACGCTTTTGAGGTTGCTTGCAAAAACCCCAGGGCAACGCCGAGATGGCGCGGCTCACTCGACCACGAGCCAAACACTTGAAGCTGTTTCCGGGTGATGACGTGCGGATTAACCTGAGCCGTTCCCGCGTCGCAGTAATGGCCAAGGACAAGATATTTTCCGCCGTCACGACACATCTCCATGCCTTCCGTGACAGCACCGGGAAGCCCGACACATTCGAGCACCGCGTCCGCGCCGTAACCACCCGTCAGTTGCCGCACCGCGTCAACGCGAGCCGATGGCTTGGCGATTTCATCAATGTCGATCGTCAGGTCGGCGCCGAATCGCCCGGCCATTTCCAGCCGATGCTTCGGTCCGCCGATGACGATGATCTGCCTGGCGCCGCCGCGCCTCGCCACGGCAAGCGCGGCGATGCCGACCGGCCCTGCGCCCTGCACCACCACGCAATCACGCCACAGAGAAGGAAGAGCAGGCATCTTGCCTGTTCCTTCTTCCGCCGCGGCTTCCCTCGCCCTTTCAATGCAGATGCGTTCGACGCCGTGAATGGCGGTGATGAGCGCGCAACCGGCGCCAATCACGGCCTCGGTCGCCAGATCATCGGGGATTTTGAAAATATTTGTGCGGGGGCGAAGATAATGAAACTCCGCGTAACCGCCGAGCAAATGCGGCGGGTGGTCGCAGCGCTGACCGATTCCGTAAGCCCGACGTTCCGGGCAACGCGTCGGCTGCCGTTTGACTTTGCAGTAGTAACATTCGCCGCAGGATGTCGTCGAAGTCCAGGTCACCCGATCGCCGATTTTCAACGGCTGATCGGTCCAGTCGCGCTCAAGTCCTGCACCAAGCTGTTCAATGCGGCCGACGGTTTCGTGTCCAAGGATAACCGGCAGCGAGATCGGCAGTTGGCCTTTCCACAGATGAACATCGGTGCCGCAGATGCCGGCCATCTCGGTGCGAACGAGCGCCCCGCCTGGTTCGACGCTCGACGGCAAGGAAAATTCCCGCAGCCGAAGCGGTGCGGCGAATCGCTCGAGCACGGAGGCTTTGGCGCCGGGCATACCGGCGGGGACTTTGTCCAACCGCAGCGCAACATTCAACGCTGAACTCGAGACGGTAGTGGGTTGCTTTGGTCCAATCTGGCGGGGCGAGTGTCCCCGCGAGCCGAAAAACCAGGACTTTCGATTCCATCGCGGCTCGTCAGCAGTCTCACCCCACCAGAGTAGCCCAGTAAACCTCGTCGCGCGGACACGCAACTGCCAACCCGGAACGTCGGTTCACGCGCCTTACTCTGCGGGCTCCTCTGGTTTCGGCTCAGGGAGCCAGAACGACGTGATAAAGCCAATCGCGTAAACCAAAAATGCGACCGCCGCCGCCGCGTAAGCCAGTTTGGTCGAATTCGACGCGCCTGGCATGATGAGCGCGAGGTTCGTGGTGAGGAACGCGCCGGACGTGCCAATCATCCTTCCGCCAACGTTGGCGGCGAAACTCTCGCCAGTGCCGCGCAGATACACCGGATAGACACGCGGCAGATAGTTCCCCCAAAAACTGAATTGCGCGATAGTGAAAAAGCCGGCGATGGCTATGCCCCATTTGAAAAGCTCCAGGTTGTTCGTCGCCGGAAACAGGAAAACCAAAGGTATCAGAATCAACCCGGGAATCTGGAAAACCCGCAACAATGCTTTTCTGCCGGCGACCACGATTGCCAACCAGGCCAATGCAAATCTTCCGACCAGACCGCCGATTTCCTGGTGCGTCTGCACATTGCTGATGATTTGCCCCTGTTCTTTACTCAACTCGGCGATGCGTTTCTTCATTTCTTTGGCATCTTCGCCCTTTTGTTGCGCGACTTCGACCTGCTTCCGTAGCTTGGCCAGTTCAGGCAGGCCCGGCGCCAGTCCGGGCACGATTTGCGGCGTCATTTGGATCGCGCCGAAAGCTGCGCCGTAAGCGCACGCGAACAAAATCGCGGTGGCAATCGTCGTCCGCCGGAAGGCGGGCTGGAAAAGCTGCGCGATGCTCGGACGTTTCAACGTTCCCGCAGCCCGTCTTTCTTTCCAGGCCGGCGACTCCGGCAGCAAGGGAAGCAAAAACATCAAAGGGATTGCCGGGACAAGACCGGAAATCAGCGTGTAACGCCAAGGCGCATGACCGCTGTGGATCGCCGGCCAGTGCTGCCCGTAGGTCACAGCGAGATAATACGCACCCGCCACCATCAACCCGCCGAAGGAAGAAAACGCCTGCGTGAAGCCGAGGACTTTTTCCCGCTGTTGAGGATTGGGGAACAACTCGGCCAGCCAAGCTACGGCGGCGACAAATTCCACACACACGCCGATGAACGTGGTGCAACGCAGGACCAGGAGCGCTTCAGCAGATTTGCAGAAAGCGGCGGCCAGAGGCGACAGGGCGTAGAGAAAAATGCTCCAAACCAAAACGCGCTTTCGTCCAAACCGATCCGTTAACCAGCCGCCAATCAATCCGAAAACTCCGCCCGATACCGCGCTGCCCCACAGCATATAACCGGTCCATTTCAGAATGGCGGCGTTGCCGGATGCCGTCGCGGGGTCCACGCGCAGCAACTCCGCCAGTGCCGGTCGCGCGATCAGCGGCAGCATCAGCAATTCATACGTGTCAAAGGCAAAACCTAGAATTGCGACGAAGAGAATCAGCCATTCGGTGAGCGTAAGTCTCCTTTGCCCGGGAGCGGATGAATTCATGCCCGGATATATGACAACAACGGTCCAGGGCACTCAAGCGTTTTATACGCACTCGTATTAAACGGTCTTGCCTTGTTGCAGCCGCAAACTTTAGCGTGCGGCGACACCGAGGGCGCACGGGCGGCTAGTGCTAGTGGCACGGGCGTCCCGCCCGTGAGTTTCTGGTCGGGAGCAAACGGGCGGGACGCCCGTGCCACTGGCATTGCAAGAAACTGAGATGCACCCAACGACGGGCCTGAATGCGATTGCCGGCGCGTTTGAATACGCGTAGAACGAATCTGGCTATGGACAAAGCCGCCGCCATCAAACAAATCCGTGACGTGTGCAACGCCGTTTCGCGCGAGTTGATGCGCCTCCATCCTGCCGTCCCTCCGCTCGCGGACAAGGAAGCCCAGGAGGAGATTTACAAGACGATCTTCGAGCTGACCAAAAGCGTGGAGACCATCAAGAAGCGCCTGGCCAGGCTGGAAACAAAGGATGATTCCGCGTTGCTCTGAGGCGGTCGCCACAGCATTAGTAGCCGCCGAGGTA
>QHOP01000573.1 GCA_003219345.1 Verrucomicrobiota bacterium | reverse complement strand
GCGAAAGCCGCCGTCGCGAAATCGCCCGCATCATCGGCCTTGGCGCGATCAAATATGCCGACCTGCTGCCGAACCGTCAGAGCGATTACGTGTTTAGCTGGGACAAGATGCTGGCGCTCGAGGGGAACACCGCTCCTTACCTGCAATATGCCTGCGTACGGATTCGGAGCATTTTCCGGAAAGGCGGCGTAGCGAACGCGGAGCGCGGAGTGCGGAATCCGGAAGTGAATCTGGCCGCGCAGGAAGAAATCGCGCTGGCGAAGCACCTGCTGAACCTTGGCCTGGTACTGGAAGCGGTCGCTGACGAATACCGCCCGAACTTTCTCTGCAATTATCTCTACGAACTGGCCGGACGTTTTGCCCGCTTCTATGAGAGTTGTCCGGTGTTGAAAGCTGCTGAACCCGAGCGCGCGACGCGTTTGGCGTTGTGTGATTTGACAGCGCGCGTGTTGAACCAAGGCCTTGAAGTCCTTGGCATTGAGACGACGGAGCAGATGTAACCGCGCCGCCGACCTCATCTTTTCCCCTTTATTACCGTTCGCCCTTCGGCTAAAAGCGGTTCATGCAATCGGACAATGACGCCCCGGGCTATTGCATCTGGGGCGTGGACAATGTGGTGTATGGGCCCGTCGATTTGCCCACGCTGGTCAACTGGGTGCAGGAAGAGCGAGTCACGGCGGACACCTGGATTCACCTCCAGGAAAAGGATAACTGGTTGAAGGCCGGCCAGATCGCGGAGTTGAAAATGTTTTTTCAACCACGATCGGCGGCGGGCGTGCCGGCGCCTACGATCAGCGCGCCCGACGGCACATCGATGACGCTCAAACCCGGCGCGCTGCGGCGCGTCAGGATCCTCGCTGGATTCAGCGACCGGCAACTGGAACGGTTCGTAGATTTCATGGAATTGCACCCGGTGCGGCAGTGGACGGAAATCGTCAAGCAAGGCAGTCCGGGCGATGCGATGTATCTCGTGCTCGAGGGGAGGTGCGCGTGCGCATGGTGATTGCAGGCAAGGAAACCATTCTGGTGACGATGGCTCCCGGCGAATTCTTCGGCGAAGTCGCTCTGTTTGACCACGGCCCGCGGTCCGCCGACGTGGTCGCCAACAAGGAGAGCCTGCTCCTCAAGATTTCCGCCGGCGCGTTTCAAAAGCTCATCAACGAAGCGCCCGACCTGGCGGCCCCCTTTTTGTATGCGATTGGACAAACTCTGATTGCCCGCATCCGCGCCGACAACAAGCGCTATCGCGACTCCATCGCCTTTGCCCGCACCGTCCAACAGTAGGCTCCTGTGCCTTTTGGAACTGCTCACGGACCATGAACCGCCCCCTCACCCGACCTCCGGCCACCCTCTCCCCCATCGGGGGAGAGAACCGCCCGCACTTTGAACGCGATCAGCGCCCTTCACCAGCCAGCGGCCCCCTCACCCGGTCCCTCTCCCCCTCCGCGGGGGAGAGGGTGCCCGAAGGGCGAGTGAGGGGGAGTTCGGACGCTTTCTGAATCGCGCATCGGGGCCATAAACGGTGGGGCGAGACTCCGTCGAGTCCTGATCTCCACTGGATAGAAGTTAGGGCTCGACGGAGTCTCGCCCCACCTGGTTCACGGAGAGCGGGCAACTCAAAGGCGAATCTCCGGAATCAGCAGGCTATCAACCGGGCCAAGGTTCCGTAGAGCGCCTGCGCATCCGCCAGGTGCTCGCATTCCCCCGCGCCCGTCACCAGACCAAAGCCGTCGCCATAAGCGGCGCCGTTGACCACGCAAGCGTTCGTGCGGTTCTTCGCAATCTGTCGTTCTGCCGCCTGAACGGCGCCCGAGCGCCCTCCGTCCAGTTCGTATTTCCAGCCCACCAGCCGCGACTGCGGAAACCAGCCGCGCAGTTCGCCGATGATTTTCGGCGTCGGTTTCAACTCGACGAGCACTTGCCCTTTCCGCGTAGAGATTTTTCGCTCGACGCATCGGACCAATTCGCCGGTTTCCTTTCGTTCCCAGACTTCGCCAAAAGAGAAGTCGCTCACCGCGGCGGCATGAAACACCGCGCTGGCGCCTTCCGTTGAGAGAGCCTGAAGCCGCGCGTGCAGATCGGCAGTCGTGGTGAATGTCTCCACCCGCCGGGCTCGATGCTCGCCGCGATAGATCGCGTAATAACCGAGGAGCAGGACCACTTCGTGCCCTTGGCCGGTCAGATGGGTCCCGCCGTCACCACGCATTTCATGCGCGGCAGCGTAGCCGAAGGGAGAACCTTTTGTCATGTCAGGACAATCGACTCATTCGGCGCTGTTTCGACGCGCTCATTCCTGCCGGCAAGCCGCCGCCCGGAGCACGCGGGTCGCGTGTGCTCCTGCACGAAAAAGCGACACAACGCCTGCGCTCTTCTGATGTTGACCGTGAGAGGTTTATTTCGCGGCGGCGATTGCCGTTTCTTTTTCTTTCGCTGCCACGGCGCCTTTTCCGATGCGTTTGCGAAGGTAGGTAAGCTTGGCCCGGCGCACCGAGCCTTTGCGCTCCACTTCAATCTTATCGAGGCGCGGCGAATGCACCGGGAACACGCGCTCGACGCCCTCGCCGTAGCTGATGCGACGGACGGTAAAAGTTTCGTTCAAACCGCGGCCCCGTTTGCCGATCACTACGCCGGTGAAAATCTGGATGCGCTCCTTGTCGCCTTCCACCACTTTGGTGTGCACGCGAACGGTGTCGCCAACCCCGAAGTCCACGGGGTTCTTGCGAAACTGTTTTGATTCAATTAGGTCGAGTATGGCCTGGTTCATAAAGTCCGATTGGAATGCCGGAGTAAAGGCGTGCCGGGCCGTTGCCTGAATCCCATGACTCGACCCTTCCATCACTCCGCTTGTTCTTTGTTCAGCAAATCCCGTCTTCGCTCTTTCGTCCGCTTCTTCGCCTGTTCCAATCGCCATTTTTCAATCTCGGCGTGATTGCCGGAGAGCAACACTTCCGGAACTTTCATGCCGCGAAACTCCGCCGGCCGCGTGTATTGCGGATACTCCAGCAGACCGCAGCTGAACGATTCGTCGTGCGAACTCTGATCGTCGCCCAGTGCGCCGGGCAGCAGCCGCGTCACTGCGTCGATGATCACCATCGCGGGCAGCGCGCCATTCGTCAGCACGTAATCGCCGATGGACAGTTCATCGTTGGCCAGCGCTTCCCGCACTCGTTCGTCAAAACCTTCATAACTTCCGCAGACCAGAAGCAAGTGCTCCTGTCGGGCCAGCTCTCGCGCGATGGCATGATTAAACTTCCGGCCCGCTGGTGTCAGTAAAATCAGGCGTGTCTTTTCGCGCGACAGCTTCTCCACTGCTTCAAAGATCGGTTCGGGCTTCAGCAACATTCCCGGCCCGCCGCCGAATGGCTTGTCGTCCACCGTGCGATGGCGGTCGTGCGCGTAGTCCCGTAAATTGTGGACCGCCAGATCGAGCAGCCCTTCAGCGCGCGCCCGCTTGACGATGCTCTCGTCGAGCGGCCCCGCGAACATCGCGGGGAACAA
>QHOP01000255.1 GCA_003219345.1 Verrucomicrobiota bacterium | reverse complement strand
CAGCGAAATTGTCCTGATCGCTGCCGAGCATTGCGCCCTTGGATTCCAGCACGCCCACCACCGAGTAACTGATGCCACTGAGCTTGACGCGTTCACCGACGGCGGAGCCGAAAGGAAACAATGTCTTCGCCAACGCGCCGCCCAGCACGCATATGTCTCGCGCGCTTTCGACATCCGGCTCCTGCAGCGCGCGACCGTCCTGCACGCTCCAGTTGTGCGCCGGGAATGTGCCGGGACTGCCGCCGATCATGCGAACGTTGGGCGGAGTTTTTTCGTAGCGCGAAATCGCCTGTCCGTTGCCATCCCAGAAAAAAGTTTCCAGGCCAACATTCTGCGCCGCCGTTGCCCGTTCCATCACCTGCCGCCCCTGCGGCAGTGTGATGTTTTTCCGGCGCCAGAATTTTTCGAATCCTTCCGGTCCGCCGAAATAAACCGCCGGCCACTTCTGGATTTCAAACGTGTTCGCGCCGAGCTGACTTAACTCGGTCTCGATGTTGTTCTGCATGACGCGCATGGCCGTCATCACGACGATGATGGAGAAAACGCCGACCAGCACGCCGAGCAACGTCAGCGCCGAGCGCAACTTGTGCGCTGCGAGCGCGCTCATCGCCATCAGAAAGCTCTCCTTGATTTCGGCGCGGAGAATCCGGCTCGAGGCCGATGAACGAAATGCAGCGCTCACAACTTCCCTCTCTTTGAACCGGAATGTAGAGCACTCAAAGGAGCCTGCCTGGAGCGGTGCCGCGCCCAAGAGCATGAGGCCGCCCCGCGACGGCGGATGTTTCTCCCTCTCCTGGGGGAGAGGGCCGGGGTGAGGGCGGATGTTTCCTCTCGTCTCATTTTCGCAGTGGCGGGTCAGGTCAGGAGGAAAATGGCGCCACGCCACTCTCGCTCCCGATCACGCGCCGCATGATATCATTCGTTCCTCAACGCATCGACCGGATTCATCCGCGCCGCGCGCCAGGCGGGGAAAAAGCCCGACACGATGCCGGTCAAAATCGAAACCAGCAGCGCAATTCCCGCGACGGTCAGGGACAGGGTTGCAGGCAGAAATTGCCCGATCAAAAAGGTCATCGGCCAGGCGATCGCCAGCGCCAGCAGACCACCCAGCAGACAAATGCTCGCCGCCTCGATTAGAAACTGGACGAGAATCGTCCGCCGCTTTGCACCGATGGCCTTGCGAACGCCAATTTCTCTTGTCCGCTCCGCCACGGAGACAAACATGATATTCATGATGCCAATGCCGCCCACGAACAACGACAGTCCCGTGATGAACAGCCCCGCGGTGGCGATCGTGCCAGCCACGCGGTTGAACGTGCTGATGAAGTTCTCCTGCTGGTTGATCGCAAAATCGTCCTCTTTGCCCGGCGGAACATGGCGGATTTTGCGCATGACACCGCGCAGTTCCTCCTTCGCGTCCTCCAGGCTTTTCAAGTCCGCCACCTTCACCTGGATTTCAAAGTCGGGGTCGTGCCATATTCCGCTCAGAAACTGCTTCACGGGAATGATGACCTGATTGTCGAGGTTGAAGTGGCCGAGAAAATTTCCCTGCTTCTCCAGCACGCCGACGACTTCGAAATCCTGCTGGCCGACTTTGATTTTGTTGCTCAGCGCGGGTCCTTGCTGGAACAGATTGGTGGCGACATCGAAACCGATCACGCAGACCGGACGGCCGCCGTCCGCTTCCTCGGCCGTAAGGAAACGTCCCTGCGCCACCGCGGAACCGCTGGTGAATTGAAACTGCTCGGTCGTGCCGATGACAGTCACACTGCTGGAGTTGCGATTTTTGTATTTCACGGGACGACGGGAATCAACGAAGGGAGCAATCGCGCGCGCCAGGGTCATCTGCTTTTCCAGTTCGCGCACTTGCGCCAGGGTAATGTCGTGGCGATCACGCACTTTCAGCCATTCTTCATAAGAATCAATGAACCAGGAGGTGCGCGACACGTACAGAACATCGGCCCCCAGCATGGAAATGCTGCGCAGAAACGCGCGGTTCAAGCCGTCAATCGCCGTGCCCATCAAGGTCACGGTCACGACACCGATAACGATGCCGAGCGTCGTGAGGATGGACCGCAGCTTGTTCGCGCGGATGGCGTCCCAGGCGATGAACAACCCCTCTTTGACTTCGGTGTAAAAGTTCATGACACGGCGACCGCCGCGAGCTTTCTCTCCACCCGTTCATCGCCCGCGATCAATCCGTCGCGAATGCGCAAGACGCGACGGGCGTGCTGAGCGACGTTCTCCTCGTGGGTGACGACGATGATGGTGTTGCCCTTCTGCGACAGCGTCTCGAAGAGCGCCATGATTTCCTCGCCCGTTTTGGAATCGAGATTGCCGGTCGGTTCGTCGGCCAGAATGATGGACGGGTCGGTGACCAGCGCGCGGGCAACGGCGACGCGCTGTCGTTGCCCGCCGGAAAGCTCGTTGGGCTTATGGTGGATGCGGTCGGCCAGACCGACCTGTGTCAGGGCCTCGAGCGCCATTCGTTTGCGTTCCTCGTTGGCGAGGCCGGCATAAATCAGCGGCAGTTCGACGTTGCGCAGCGCGTTGGCGCGCGGCAGGAGGTTGAACGTCTGGAAAACGAACCCGATTTCCTTGTTTCGAAT
Source organism: Verrucomicrobiota bacterium (assembly GCA_003219345.1). Lineage (GTDB taxonomy): Bacteria > Verrucomicrobiota > Verrucomicrobiia > Limisphaerales > AV2 > AV2. The sequence goes on along the minus strand of QHOP01000255.1, from coordinate 5,223 downwards.
TCCGGCGAGTTGGTTGTCATCCATCTCGCTGACGTTAACACCGTTCAACTCGTAGAGGCCCGAAGTCGCGGTGTCCAGACAACCCAGGAGATTCATCAAAGTTGATTTGCCCGAACCGGACGGCCCCATGATGGCCACATATTCTCCGCGCTCGATTTCCACCGACACCTCGCGCAAGGCGTGGATGATTTCCGCGCCCATCTGGTATTGCCGGGAGATTTCCTGGAGGCGGATCAGACTCATGAGGAGAAATCCGAAATCCGAATTCCGAATTCCGAAGGAGGAACTCCAAAGCACGAAGCGCGACATCCACGCCGCCTGGCGGTTCGAAGCCTTTGCCAAATCGCAACCCGAGGCGACGTCAATGCCGCGCTCCGAATGCGCGGCTCAGGGAGACTTTTCTGGTGTTTCAGCATTCGGATTTCGAGCTTGTTTCGGACTTCGGACTTTCGAACTTCGGATTTCCGTCCGTCTTCACTTCTTCTCCTTCTCCTTGTCCCCCTCCGGTTTGCCTTTGCGGATTTTCTTGCTGTCTTCCAGCTCGCGGCTGATGGCCTTGTAACCGCCGGAAACGACTTCCTGGCCTTCCTTCAGTCCTTCGACAATTTCCACGTACGAGTCATCGGCGATGCCGCGTTTGACGGGCACCATCCTGGCGTGATCGACCTCCTCAAGAAAAACCACTTCGACCGGCTTGGGCGCTTCGCTGCGTTTCTTGTCCGCTTTGTTCGTGCTGGTTCCGCTCGCGGGCGCGGCATCCGCGGCCATCACCGAACCGGAAGTGTTTTCAGCCAGCGTGACGGTGTTCGTCTTCGCGTCTTTGCCGGAAGGTTCCTTCGGCAAACGCGTGGTCACACTTTGGATCGGAACGGAGAGAACGTTGGTGCGGTAGCGTGTTTCAATCTCCGACGTCACCGACATGCCCGGTCGGAAATTCTCCTGTTCATCGACGCGGATTCTGACTTCGAACTTGGTCGCTTCTTGCGACTGTCCGCCGCCGCCGCCGCTGCCAAGGCCGGAGTCCTTCGACGAATTGGCAATTTCCGTGACCGTTCCTTTGAACTTGCGGTCGCGAAATGCGTCCACTTCCAGGCGCGCTTTTTGTCCCGGCTTGATCAGCACGACATCGATTTCCCCGATGTCCACGCGCGCTTCCATTTCGTTCAAGTCGGATACAATCATGATTTCGGTGCCGGTCATCATCGCCGTGCCGACCACGCGCTCGCCGAGCCGTGAATTCAATTTGCTCACGGTGCCGTCCAGCGGCGACACGATGGTGGTTTTGGCCAGCTCTTCCTTGATTCGATCCAGCGATGCCTTGGCCACGTCCACCTGATGGACCGCCGATTCGTACTGAGCTTGAGCCACTTCTAATCCCGTTTTGAATTCAAGGAAGGTGGACTCGGATTCCAGCTTGCCGCGGAACAGCTCGTCGTGCCGTTTGAATTCCAATTCGGCCTTTCTCATGCTGGCCTGCGCCAAATCTCTGCCGGAGGCGGCGGCCATGTATTGGGCCTCCGCGGACTTTACGTTGGCGATATACGTATCCGGCTTGATTTTCACCAGCAGATCGCCTTTCTTCACCGGCTGACCCTCCTTGACCGGCAAATCGATGATCTCGCCGCTCACCTCGGGACTGATCTTCACTTGCAGCACCGGCTGAATTTTCCCGTTGGCGACGACGATCTCGGTGATATTCCGGTGCGTGACCTTCTCGGTTTGAATCGTGATCACCGGCTCGCGTTTCTTGAAGATCGCCACCAGCGTCAATCCTGCGATGAGCAGTCCAATCACCGAGAAAACGATGAGCTTCCTGCGCTTTTTGCTATGCGGGTTAGCCATGTGTGTTCCCTTTAAGGACACTTCGTCTTTGCGATTTGTTTCAAATAAACAGAGTCCACCGCGGCGGATTTTGTATAAATCGGCAATCCTGGCCGCTTACAGGTTGATTCAAAAATTATAGGCAACGCGCTTCACAGCACGAATCCCCCGAGCCCAACAACCACGAAAAGAACGCGCGACGCGACCCAAAAGCCGAACATCCACACGGCCGCCTTTCCAAACTCCGCTCCGCTCAGCTTGGACAGCGCCAAAGACAACACGGCTGTGGACCAGACATAAAACAAATTCACCGATCCGAGCAGCAGATGAAGTTTGCTGGTCGGGTCAAATTCGCTGAGGAAAACGGACAACGCGGGTCGGGCCATGAGGTTGCCTAAAATCACGATCAACAGCGTGGTGAGCACCACGCTTAACGCGAAGATCATCATGGTCAAGCCCGAGACCTCCAGCGCTTTCAGAAACGGAATCTCGGACTTGAGGGCCAGCTTGCCCAGCAGCCACACGACCAGGGCCCACCAGAACGTTCCGCAGAAACCGGCAACGACGCCTTGCACGATGCCAAAAAGTTGCATGACCCACGGCGGTAACGCGGCCATTTGCTCTTTGAATGCCTTCGCCTGGTCGGGTTTGATCTTGCCTGCGGCCGCCTGCTGGTCGATCGCTTTCTCCTGCATTTCGACAATTTGCTGTTTGATCGTCGGCTGCGACAACGTCACCGCAAACGACGTAATGGTCACCAACATCACGATCAGAATCGGCACCAACCAGTTGGCGACCGACGAGTTCGCCGTTTTCAACTCGTCGAACACTTCGCCCGGCGCGGCAAAAACGTTCAACAACCGTCCGGCAAGCGAACTGGAAGGGCGTTGGATCTTTTCCGCGGGGATTGATGGAGGCACATTTTCCATGTGGGTGTTGGCTGAAGCTGGTCGGGTCTCAGGACATCATGAGCTTGGGCAAACGGCTCGAGAATGTCAAGTTACGTTTCGCGTGCGCGTGGGCGCATCTTGGGCGCCGCTAAACGGGAGGCGACGTTGCGTGTGCCGCCGCGGCGGTCTGGCTGGGCAAAGGTTCATCGACGGTTCGACCGCTCAGGAGTGGAAACGTCACACAGGATTGGCCGATAAATCGCACCGGCTCACTTCAACTCCGCGCTGCTCCACCGCTCACCCGCGCGCAACACATGATGCGGCTGGCCCAGATGCTTGCACCCGGTCACAAATTCGTCCGGCGTGGCCGTGTTGAATTTGAACATGTCGTAATGACACGGAACGACCACTCGAGCGCCGATGTCCTTCGCCAGTTGCGCCGCCTCCCGTCCCCATAAATTTCCATCCACGCGCCGTTCGGGCAGACGGCCGTTGATCGGCAGCAGCGCCACGTCAATCGGCCAGCGCCGCAACCATTCGACTACGCCTTCGTAAAGCACCGTGTCGCCGCTGTGATAAACCCACCGGCCGCCGAACTCGACGACGTAACCGAGAAACTTGTGTCGGCCGTTGGCGTCCTTCTCCAACCGCTCGTGCGCCGCCGGGACCGCATGAATCTTGAACGGCCCGACCGTGGTGAACTGGCCGGCGTCGAGACCACGCGGCAACTCCACCGCGATTTTCAGTCGTTCCACCACGAATTCGCGGTTCGCTTCGGGAATGACCAGTTCCATCTTCGGATTCACGCGCAGCAGCGGAATCAACGTCTCCGCGTCGAGATGGTCGGTGTGGTTGTGGCTCGACGTGACGACATCAATGAAATTCAAGCGCTCCGGCGCGATCACACACTCGGTCATCCGCACGTGCGGCTTGTCCGAGTTTGCATATTTCTTCGTCAACGAATCGGAAAGGTAAGGATCAAACAGCAGATGCTTGCCTTGCCATTGGAGCAGAAAACCGCTTTGGCCGAGCCACCAGAGATGGAAACGCCCGAAGTCCTCGCGGGCCGCCAAAACGTCGGCGAGGAAGAATTCATTTTGGAGTAATGGCTTTATCACCGGCGGTTGCTTTCTCGATGTTTCGTATCGCTGTGCGGGTCTCTCTCTGCAAAAACCTATCGTCGTTGTTTAAGGCCCTATTGGTGTCGTTTAACGCTTCCTGCAGTAAGGGCAGTGAATTCGTCGCTGTGGCCCCCTGCAGCCCAAGCCCCGAGGCGGCGTAAGCGCGGAGCCGTGCCGGATTTGCTTTGTCTTTCAGCGTCGCTTCGAGCAGCCGCAGGACGTCAGAATCACCGCGGTCTTCCGTCGCCAAAGCCCATGTTGCCGCGATTCGAACGCTCGTATCTGCATCCCCGGTCATCTTCAGCAACTTCTCTTTCCACGAAGAAAGCTGATCCGGGAAAGCTCTTGTCAGATTGGCTGCCGCGCTCCTGATGACGGCGTTCGTGTGCTGCATTGCTGTCATGACTCCGGTGATCATCTCTGCCCGCCGATGGGGCAAGCCGGAGTTTGCGACTTCCAAGGCGAAGTACGGAGAGACATCGCGGTTATTGGCCGCGTCGGGCGGTGAGATGGCCCACGCCTCCAATAAACGTGGGACCCCTGCATTGCCGTTAGTACCGAGCGCGACCAGGGCCATGGCGGCCGCCATGTGCCGCGCCCTCTGAAAACTGCCGTAACTATTTGGCGCTGGCCGAGGCGCAGTCGATCCCGGATTGCGCAATCGGTACCACTTCCATTCCGCCCACATTCTTAGCCGACTCATCGGACCGATTGTCCGCGACCACTGAAACGGCTCGGCCAGTCTTTTCACGAGCACCGGCACCGTGTTGGAACCGATAAGGAGCAACGCGCGCAACGCGGGATCATTCGTCACTACTTCCGGCGAGCGTGGGTAACGGAAGCTGTTCTGACCGGTAAGCTCGCTGTTTCGTTCCTCTTCGAACAACGCCATGCCGTCCAGCCATTGCGTGACGGTCTTGCCGTGGTAGGTGGGTTCGCCAGCGAACCAGCCACGATACCAGCAACGAAGACTATCACCGCGATCGACGCGACGACGATCCATGTTTTTCTCACTTTCACACCCGCCCACTTTCTCTCCTGCCAAGCGACATCAGCAGGCCGTTCAAATCCTCGCTTTCCGTAGCAGCCGAGGTAACGAGGCTCTGACTAATTCCGAAATCCGAGTTCCGCATTCCGAGTTTGAAGTGAGCCTCCTCACGTCGGCTGCTACTTCTTAAACGGCCGTTCATGCCTTCGAGAGCTTCAACTTTTCCCGCACCTGCTTCACCCCCTCCACCATGTTTTTCAATTTCTGTTTCGCCGCCCAACGCGCGGTCTGGCTCAGGCCGCAGTCCGGCGCGAGGGACAGTCGTTCGGCGGGCGCGTGCTTCAGGCAGGCGCGCACGCGATTCGCCACGTCCTCCACCGTTTCGATGTAATAGCTCTTCACG
>QHOP01000254.1 GCA_003219345.1 Verrucomicrobiota bacterium | reverse complement strand
AAAGGATTCCACCTCTAAGGCACCCCGGTGCTATAGAAACACCATCAATCCGACTAGCGTATCCATTTGCGCTTCATCAGGTTGCAATTTGAGACCTGGGGTAGAATGACCAGTTACCTCGTACTCCGGCCAAAGCTCTTCTTTCCTGTTTTTCGACCGCATGACTCCAAGATAGGCACAACCCGTATCATTTCGACGTCTTAGCCCAGACGGCTTACACACGTCAATCCGCTCTATCGAAACACGATGACAATGTCTTTCGAATGATTCGACAAATATTCCTCTATAACGTCGTAATTGGTTTTGATCAGGACCACTTGATCCGCCAACGCATGTCTGTCATACATTCTGACAACGAACACACCAGACTCCTTGAGGAACTTCCTGTATCTGTCCAGCACCGCTTTCAGCTTTCGACGAGGAATATACCAAATTGATTCCCTGAAGAGTATTACGTCGTACCTCTGATGCGGCACGTAGGCACAAACATCTGACGCGAAATAAGAGTTTTTGTCGGTTCTCCCGCTGCGTGCGGATCTAGCAATAGCCTTCTGCACCGCAATATCTGAAATGTCCACACCGAGGTAGTCGCCGTAGCGTTTCTTATCAAGTTCGTTCCCGGTATTACCGGAACCACAACCGAGATCCAGGATACTGCCGTTATTGCAATACTTCTCAATGTAGTAATAGATGCAATCGCCGGGTGTGTGCTCTATGTAGTCCCACCTCCCATCTGCAAACTCCCGGTTCCATACCTTCCTTCTTGCCATCGTGGTCCCCCAAGCCTTGAGTCTTCCCCGCATAATATTCCGCAACTTTTCAGCGATGTTCATGGGGAAGGTTATCATCGACACTACACACGCACTGATGACAACCATAACTTTGTGTAATTCCTGAACGGAGTCGTCAGGGCGAGGTTGAAATGATGCGAAGATTCGTTGGTGGTGCTGGTAGTTTGAGAGACAGCAACTGGTCAAAGCGCGCCTTCGCCGGGATGGGGCTGACGTATCCCGGAACATCAGGGCCGATTGCCGGCCACGGCTGGTTCCCCCACCACCTCGGCTTACCCGCAAGGTAATAGGAATTAGGAAGCTGGTGATCCGGAATGTCGGCATCCCAGTGCGTTAGCTGCGTTATATAATCATAGTTGCCGTGTCGCAGTAAGGTGGCCTTCACCTTCGGATCAGCCGTCGTTCCAACTATGTTCCCGGCGTCGTAACCGAGGTGGTAAACGATTCGTGTGGTGTCATTGGGAACGTTGTTGGTTTCGTATAAGCCGGTTTGACCGGGTAACCCGAAGATGTTCCCGACTAGATTCACGTAGTAGTTCGCTTTTTCAACTGCTACCGGGTATAGCCTTCGAATGATCGTCCGGTCCAAGCCTTGGCCTTCCCCCACAATGTGATTTCTGAATGCAGTGTTGTGACTGGCAGAACCATGAATGCTGTCAAATAACAAAGCTCCGACCACATTCCCCTCGTATAGATTCATCATCGGGTGTGCTCCGTGCAGCAGCATATCACCCATAAGCCAGTCCGTATTCGGATAGTAATCGTCAAACATTCTGGTGCTGTGGTTGTAGCCGAACACATTCCCGGCTCCGCCCCCTTCCAGAACCATCGAATGGCGCAAATAGTAAAAAATGTTATCCTCGATCAGGCAATCAGAAGGTCCCCATGTTCCAAGAATCCCATAACTCCGACCACTGGTGTAACTCGTTCCGTGGTGAATGTAGTTTCGGCGGACTTCGCAGCCGTAGGAGCGCAACAGGTAAACTCCATTCTCATGCAGGTTGTAAAGTTCGCAGTCGTTCACCCAACAATAAACAACTCCGCGCATGGATATCAGATTACCCAGACCCTCGGTGGTATTCTGGATTTTCAGATTCTCGACTCCAGCCCATTGCAGCGGAGTCTCGCTCAAAAAACGGAACACTTGCGGCGAGTTGTAAAAATCAAGGTAAAGCCCCGGCGAAATGGTTAGATCATTTCCGTTCTTGTCCGTAATCTTGACGATCTGCTGCATGGCCCGCGCCCCGTCGTCTCCGGACGAGCACCATCTGCAGTCGTCAATGCTAACCAGGGAATCGTCATTCAGCATGTTGACGGTCACATACTGGCCGACCGAGAAATCGTCCGCGTTGGAAAGTGTAATCGTCTTTGAGCCCTTGGTCGCTCCCGCTGTGATGCTGCTCCGGACATCGGTCGTCTGCACGGTGCGCATCTCAATGGCGTCTCCGCCCCTGGTGTTCTTTATGATGGTTCGAGACGGTCCCTCTCCGCGAAGGGCGGTGCGGGTGCGGACATTCATCAGGCTGCTGATTTTCTAGGTACCGGCCGGAAGCAATATCGCCTTGTTGGTCTGGCAGGCATTTAGCGCCACCTGAATTGCCGATGTGTCGTCAGCCACGCCGTCACCCTTGGCGTTATAGGGCGGGTCTTTGGCGTTGATCCCCACCGGGTAAGTCGGTATCCCGCCGGGAATGCCGGGATTCCAGGTAATACGCCTGTCCGGCGGGACAATTTCGGCGTTGGCCGCATACGCGGCCGCCACAACCAGCAATATTATACGCTTCATTAACAACAGAGAAAAGAAAGTGACTCTGGTCATGATGTCGGATCATCGAGCCACTATTTTTGTGCTTTTACCGGGAGTCGGGTCAAGCCCACCGGCGCTTATCCAAACAGAAAATATGGCATCGAGGCTTTATCTGCATCCGCCTTGAATTGGGATCACACGTTCAACTACGCACAGGAACTCTCCCAAGGACATCCTCAGTCACGCAGGTTTCCTGACCCTAAGGAGTTTTACGCAGGTTTCAGAAAGGTTTTGAGGACTTTACCTCCTCACGACTTGACCCCCGTCACCCGGCTTGATCAGGCGCTCTTCGGCGGCCTGTCCGCGACGTTGTCGAATTAGTTCGAGCCTACGATTCGGAGATTCGACGGGGGCGGCGGTGGGGAAACCGGGCGATACGCGAAGATCGTAATGTGTCCCAATTTCGCACCGGCCTCTCGGCCACGAACAATCAACTGATGCGTGCCGACACCCAGGTGCCATACCTGCGGGCTCACACCTCCACTGGCCCGCCAAGTTACCGTTCGGTTCGCGAACCCCGAATCCATAGGAAAATCCCAAATCATCGCCGGATCTGTCGGCTCCGCGTCGATGTTGACGAAAAACGAGTTGCCGTCGTCAGCCGGTCCATAGACGGCCGCCGATACGATGTAATCGGCTGCATTGGTAATACTAAATCGATATACCGCCAACCCGCCACTGGCGGGATCGAGGCTCTCAACGGACTGGGATATCGTTTGATCCGTGCCGATGGTAAAGGGACCGCTAATGGTGCCCGCAGTCGAGTCGAAGGAGAGGCTCGACAGCACTGCCCAGCCCGATCCACTGACGGTGGCGGTCGCGCCACCCCCACCGGTCCAGGTCAACGTCTGGCGGTCGTTGCCGGCCAGCGTCGGAAGGTAACGCACGGTCACGACCTGACTCGCGTTGCTCCCCAGAGAGTAGCTGCTGCTGCCCAGGATACTGAAGGGCAAGCCCACACTCACCGTTCCCGTCAAGGTTCCCCCACCCACGTTCCGAACCGTGAAAGTCGCGTTGGTTGCGGAACCCACCGCAACCGAACCGAAATCATAGCTGGCCGGGCTGATCGCGATCACCGGGTCGGTCGATCCCACCGGATTGGTTCCATGAACGAAACGATAGCCCGCCGGAATGCTGGTGATGCTGGCGAGGGAGGGGTTTCTCGGATCAATCGGCGGCCAGGTCAAGCTCCCGAAAAACGCCGGCTTACTCGAACGGTACAATGACGCTGGCAAATTCACGTCGCTCGTCGAACCCGTGTCATCGTATCTGACTCCCTGGTTGGTGGTCGTATTGAAGTCCCAATTGCAGTGGCGCAGCAGCGAGCCCCGCACCTGGTCCCATCCGGGCGCAGTGCCCAGGTTTGCCCGGTCCGGCTGGCCCAGGATATACACGTAATGTGTTGGGCTGGAGGTGACGGTCTTGGCTTCATAAATCCCCGGACCTTGGCTGGGTTTACCGAGCACATTCGCGACGATATTATTGCTGACGTGGTTCTGATCTATGCCGACCGGCGTAAGACCCCAATCCATCCACGGAACATTTGCTCCCTGCGATTCGGCAACCAGCCAGTTTCGGAAAGCAGTGTTGTGAGAGCCGGAACCGTGCACATTATCGAAATACAGTATCCTGGCAACATTCCCTTCGTACAGATTCATGATTGGATGCGAACCGTGAAGCAGCAGGTCCCCCATGAGATAATCCGTGTCGGGGTAGAATTGATCGAACATCCGATCACTGTAATTGTAACCGAACACGTTTCCCGCTCCTCCGCCTTCAATCACGAGGGAGTGCCGCAGATAATAACAGATATTATCTTCAATGAGGTTGTAGGAGCTGCCCCACCACAAATCAACGCCGTAGGCTCTACTAGAAGCGTAGTTGTTGAGCGCAGCGTGATGAAGATAGCAGCCACGCACTTCGTTCCTGTACGTGCGCAACATGTAAACACCGGCTTCGCACAAATCCTCGATCTCCACATTCTTAACCCAGCAATACTTGGTGTAGCGGATTTCAACGCCAAATCCATCAGTCCCTCCGCTTTCCCCGACATGAATCAGCTTCATGTCTTCAACCCCCGCCCATTCCATGAGTCCGCTCGGATTGACGAAACGATAAACCTGCGGGTTCATGCTCGAATTCAAAGTCAAGGGCACGGGCGGTTCGATGGTGAGGGTGTTTCCATTCTTGGCGACCACCAAATGGATGAACTGCAAGACGCGAGATCCGGAATTCCGGCTCAGATAATTGCCCCCCTGCGTCCCGTCCCGCTCCACCAAACTCGAATCGTTGAGCTCATCGATCAGGATCGGCTCGCCAACAGCAACGCCGCTGCTGGTGCTCAGCGTCAGATTCGTGCTGCCCTTGGTGTAACCGCTCGCGAGGTCGATTGAAGTCGAGTCCGTGAGCGTTGTTTCCATCCGAATCTCCCCATTGTCACCCAGTTGTAGAATCGTGCCGCTTCCCGCGCCTCGCAGCACGCAGTGCTTTTTGAGTTTGATCGCGCCCAGGACCTTATAAGTGCCCGCCGGGAGATAAACTGCCTTATCGCTGGCACAGTCGGAAATGGCTGAGTTGATCGCAGCGGTCGCGTCATTCGCTCCCGTCTTGTCCGCGTTGTACGGCGCGGCGGTCGCGGTTTTGTCAACCGGATAGGTTGGGATTCCGCCCGGAATCCCCACATACCCCTCCCAAGCGATCCGCCGGTTCGACGGAATTATCTGTGCCTGCACCGCGCATCCTAACAGCAGAGAAAACAAAGCGACTTGGGTCGTGATGTGCAGGATCGTCGAGGCAGTATTGGTCCGCTTGCGGAGAATCCGGCTCCACCAATACGGAGCGCGCGGTCGTACGCGAAATTCGGTTAACAGACGGTTAATCGGCATCATAGTCAGCCCTCGACAGCAGATAATCTGCCATGCTGCCTGTTCCTGCCCGACTCGCCGGCAGAATTGGATACGGATGAATTGGTACGGAAAGCTCCCGAGGGCTTTTCTGAACCGGCCAGGCTCCCCACGCGCACCCTCGCATGCTCTCAGCACTATTGAATTGCCAAAAAACATCAGAAAAGATCCGAGCTCGGCCTGTTTGCTGTCCCAAAATGAGTCTGACTGGCCAAGAAGTAGCCGCAGCCAGTCACGCGAATAGGGGTTTATGATTCCCGCGACGCCAAGGCCACCACTCTAGTTTATTTGCCGGACTTAGGTCCTCTGGGTCACCTGCCGGCCAATCACCCTTTTGAACAGGCCACGAGCATAGTGACGGCCAATGATTCTTTCTGCCGGCGCTGAGGTGTATTCCATGGAAAACCGTTCAAAGTGTCGTGGGAAGACGTCTTTCAACATGCCTGCGGTGCCGAAGGACACATCGACATCGCCTTCCGCGAAGATTTCGCTGAAGAATCTCGCACTCACGTCGCCGGCGCCGTGCGGAAAAGCGAATGCGCCGTAATTCAATGAGAAGCGTGTGCGTAGCGCCCGGACACTCGCACGGGTTTGATGCAGTTGCTCCTCAAAAGAGATTGCCGAATACAGCGGGTGGTCAATGCTGTGAGCGCCAATAGAGAATCCCATGTCGATCAGTTTGCGGACTTGTTCTGACGTTAGGTAAGGCTTGCGCGTTGTGAGATAGCAGTCGAAATCCAGCTCCAGGAGATTCGCGACCGTTTGGAGAACATCCTTATTACGGTAGTCTATTCGCAGCAACGCCGTTCTGACATCCGGACTCTGAATCCCGCGTTCCGACAGAATCCTTAGTAATTCGTCCTCCGGCGCTTTCTTCTTCATCCGGGATAGATGCTCAAGAACAAGGCTTATCTTGTTGTGATATGCCATGTCGATGTTGTCTAGACAGGCGGTGGTTATGAAAAATGTCGCCGATAAACCTTTTTGCAAAAGGACCGGCGCCACTACGTCGTAGAGCTCCCTGAACCCGTCGTCGAAGGTGAGCAGGAACGCACGTCGAGGAAAAGACCGACCGCGTCTTAAGGCCTCCAGTAAGTCATCCAGGGTCAGCAAATTGTAAGACCGCAGAAATGTGTCGATGTCCTTCTTGAACTGGTCAACGTTCCTGAATCTATAAAGGTGCTTAACGTGCGGAACGTCGCTATCGCTGACGATATGATAGTAAGGGATCAACGGACTTACTTTGACCAACGTTCCCAGAACGCTCCAAGGAAGCCTCGCGAAAAGCGCCGGAGCCAGGCCATTCTTAATCAGATCGAAAACCACGGTCGTACCTTACGGGCTGCTGAATCTCTGGGAGACCGTCACCAACACAAAGGATCACGCACTTATCCGCTCGAGTGTAGGGCAGGCGCCTTCAAGTTTTTTTCCGTTAATGCCGGATTGACCCTCGAACGTGGAAGTGGTGCCGGACTCTCCTTGAGGGCCGGCGTTGTCCGAGAAAGTCGCGCCATAAGGACTCCCAGAAAAAGCAAAATAGTCCACAGATGGCTCGAGGCTCTGACCAATGACGCTTCGGTTATGTTGTGGAACAATGCTATCAGCAGGAGACAAATCCCGAACGCAGCCCAGTCGAAATGACGAGCCAGTGCTCGCTGGGCGTTTGAACAGAAGGAGAACAGGAAACCCAGAAGCAGAAAGAGTCCAACGATACCGAGTTCAAGAAACACTTCCAGATAGCCATTATGAGATTCGTTCAACCACGCCCAAGGAACAGGGGGGTTGACCCAGAAGCCACCATAGCCGAGTCCAAAGAGAGGATGCCTCCAGGCAATAGGAACAAGGACTGCCCAGATGTCGGTCCGGCCAGTGAAAGTTACGTCCCTGCCAAGCAGGGAAACCAGACCTTCCAAGTCTGACCCGCCCACAAGCGGAATGGCGATCCCCAACCCCATTCCAACGACGGCAATCCCCAGGCCGAGTGAAACAATCCCTGTTGCACTAATCGCAAATAACGATGGCCGCATGAGAAGCCACATCGACAGGAGCAGCACCACCACATCCGCCAGTATGGGGGGCTTAAGGGGACGCAGTGCCCCACTCTTCCATTTTCGATACAACGACCAAAGGAGGAAAAAGATCGAGATAAGGCACAGGCGTCCAAGACAGTTTTTCTGAGTCGTGACCCCAACCCACATTTTCTTGCCCAGCCAGCGGTCATATTGCACCCCCAAGTCCGGAAAATATTTGGTGAGGAGCAGAGAAAAAGGGATCAAGACATACGCCGACCTTCTTAGGATGGCTTCTAGTGCGCTAAGTGGCGAAGCTTCGGCAAGAACAACCAAGGCCATCAGGAGAGAGCCAAATACCTTGATCCATCGCTTGAATGATATCCACGGATAGTCAGACCACAGGATGCTGACACCCATGTACGCATATAACAGTACCAGCCAACGATTTTCCTTCAGAACCTCCGACCATTTCAGCTTTGCTCTGGCGAGTGCGACAAAGCCGCAAACGATGAGCGCACTCAAGAAGAATCGATCGGGCGCACTGCCTTCCTCAATGGCATTCGGTCCCTCGGACAACGAACCGGAAACGAACCAACCGGAAACCGGCCGGGAAGCGCAATAAAAGGTCCAAATCGTGGGCAGCCACAGGCTAAGAGACACGCTGCGACTCTGCTTTCTTTCAAGTCTTAAAAGAAAGATTACAAGGAGAATGCAGAGGCCCAATGCAACTGTTGGTGGCATGAAGTTATGCTCGGTTAGGTCAAATGGCCCAAAGGTCAGAGATGGATGCTTTCAACGCGTGCGATGAAAGGAAACGCATATCGAAGCGCTCCGGTTCAGTAGCGGATCAACTCGCGGGGTGCGGGTACAATGGCGTACGAAATTCGGTGCGACCGGTTCCAAACGAGTCAGAGACCGATTGTTCCCGTCTCAAATCAATTTGCTCGAAGATAGCGTCCATGATCCGGGAGGTAAGCAGAATCTGCCGGTACGGTATCGGCAGTGGCGTGTCACAAAGGATCGACTTGTAGAACGACTCGATCAGATCTTTCATGCCCGACTTCATGTGGAAATCCCGTGCCAGAAACAGGCGCACGTTTCCGGCCAAATTCCCGAGGTATTCCTTTGAGAAAATCAGAGGCGGAATAAAGTGTTCGAGGTAGCTGGGATATCTTTTACCTCGAAGCTTAATGAGGGTCTCGTTGTCCTGGTCAAGAAGAAGCCCGTTTTTGGGTCCGTAAATGCGGAATTGGTGCAGCGAAGGACGCATCTGCGAGGAGAAGGTAAAATAGGCTGTGGTTCCCTCTGCTTCAGCGATAATGACTCGCAGCTCATCGACCACTTCGGCTTCACCTATCCCTCGTAAAAGCGGGCTCACAAAACCGTGCGCAACGACCTCCGGGGCATCGGTAGTGAGAAACTCCGCGATCCTCGCAATGCCGTGGCTGATGATGTTATGCAGCAACCCGCCGGGCAGCCGGCGCACCCAGTGGTGTTTGTCTCCCAAGAGGGCCTTTGCATAATCGCTGCCAGCAAGCTCGTAGCAATAATAACTCTCCATGTGGACCGGAGGCCCGCCGAGGTAGCCGCTCCGCACCAGGTCACGCATGCGTCTTGCGGCGTGACGGAATTGATCATCGTGCCCCACAGTTATCTTGAGGGCTTCCTGCTCCGCAAGTCCGATGAGTTCCTCCGCCTCCTTCGTGTTCAACGTGAATGGCTTCTCCACGTACACGTGGCATCCACGTTGAAGGCATTGCTTCCCAAGTTCGAAATGGCTTTGGGGAGGCGTCGTAATGTGAACAACATCGGGACGGGCCTGGTGGAAGAGTTCGGTCAGGTCGCTGAGATAGCGCTTGACCTGGAACCTCTCGGATAACTGTTTTGCCATCAGCTCCTCGCGGTCACAGACACCGACGATCTCGCAGCCCTTGATCCGTCGGATCTGCGACGCGTGCGAGTCCGCTATTTTGCCACACCCGATGATGGCCACCTTAAGCATGGGACCCGTTCGCTCTGCAGCTTTCAAAGTATCGCTTTAGCGCCTCTGCTGACGATACACAGGACTTCCATCCCAACCGGCTCTTGAGTTTATCATTGCTGTAGCAGGTCTTTTTCCAGTACGCATGCCACACCCTGCGGTTGAAAACGGGCGGTAGTTGTCCTTCCGACCAATGCGAGTATCTCTCCCAGAGCCAGCACAACAGATAGCTGAGCGCGTGAGGAACGTAAATGGAACGGAAGCGCCTCACGTTTCTTTTGTACAATCGCAGGAAGCGCCTGCTGGAGGGCAGATTATCATCCACTACGTTAAAAATCTCTCCATCAGTTCCTGCGGTCAGACCGGCAAGCACGATCGCTTCGGCGCAGTTGTCAACGTAGGTCAATGGTATGTGGTTCGCGCCGCCCAGATGCAGAAAGATGCCGAAAGTAGCCAAGCCTACCCGGCCTGTGATTCCCTCATTCCCTGGCCCATAAACAAACCCCGGCCTGACGATGACGTACGGGATGCCGAAGTTCCTCCCATACTCCGCCACCATCTCATCCTGCTTCACCTTGGCAAACGTGTATGCGTCCCCTCTGAGTTCAGGATGATCTTCCATCGGGCATGATTCGTCCAAAAGCTTCCCCCTCGGCTTGCCCCTGTTGCTATAGACCGAAAAAGAACTGATGCTCACGAAACGCCTCAGGCATTGGTGACGCCTGCTGGCCTCTAAAAGATTGCGTGTCGTAACCACTGAGTTCATGAACGCGTCCGAAAACGACTTTTGCCCCCGCCCTGCGGCCAGATGAAATATGAGGGCAGCATCTTTCGTGGCGGTCACGCAATCTTCGCGAGCGAGGAGGTTTCCCTTGACGATCTCAAGGCGCGCGGCCTCACGGCAACGCCGCTGAATGGTCTCTAACTTCCCAATGCGGCTTGAAGGGCGGACCAGACAGCGCAAATTGCGGAATCCGTGGCCCAGTAAACTCTCGACAACTTTGGGGCCAATGAATCCTGAGGCTCCGGTTACCAGAATGACAGCATCAGGCCTGATAATTGCATCCGTCGGTTCCATGTCACAGCCGCTTTCTGCTTGCTCGTTTCTTGAAATCGGTCGGGACCGTTATTCGGTGACGTACTGTTCTTTGATCGGATTGATGCCGACCGACGCCAAAAGCCGGCCGGCGTGATCGCAAGTCTTGACCAGGTATTTCATAAACTGGTGCTGGCCCAGCAATAGTAAAAATGGCAAGGCGACCGCATAGACCGGAACCGCCATAGCCGACTTCAAAATCTCGATCCGACGCGAGGTCGGGTGGACCAAAGAAATTTTTCCGCGCAGCAGCGCCCTTCTTAGCATGAACGAACGCTGCCAACGAATGGCCGGAACGATCTCGTAGGCGACCGCCTCGTTGCACCAGACGAAGACATGACCTTTCTCGATCATCCTTCTGAAAAAATCCTGGTCCTCGCCCGTCAGAAAATCGGGCCTGAATGGCGGTTCGCCTGCGACAAACAGGTGTCTCTTCAGCAGCACGTTCCCGGTTCTTCCTTTTCGCCAGTCGATGACGAATCCCGTAGGGTAGGTGGGCCGGTCGTAAAACTTGCCTTTGACAACCCATTCGGGGGGTCTGACCTCGAAGTGCGGTCTCACGGGACCAAGCACCCCGTCCACGCCGTACTGAACACACGTCTGGAAGAGAGTCAGTAGCCATCTTTGCATTGGAAATTCGTCGTCATCTATGAAAACAACATAATCCCCGCTGGCATTCTCGATGGCCCTGTTCCGCGCCAGGGCAATATTCTGCTGAGGTTCCACGCAGTACTTGATTGGAATGGACGATTTTCGTTCGATCTCCAGGACTATCGGCTCAGCGGACCGCAGATGATCATTGTCGGCGACCAGGATCGAGTAAGTAAATCGGCCTTCGGTATCCTGATGGTTCAGTTCGTCCAGCAGGCGTTGGAGAAAACGCGACCGCTTGTAGGTGCAGACGCAAACGGCAATGTGCGGGATCACAGAGGGTTTTTCCATAGCAATGATCCAGCCTCCGGCACGGGATGCCTGAGCCAGGCTTCTCGGTTACAACCGGCCGAAACTGGCGGACGGCAGATCAGATAACCACAGCAGGTGTTCGTTACTTATCAAGTAGGCGTATTCCGCGGGGTCAGCGGGGTGCGTCATCAATTCCACGGTGGAAGCTCTGGCTAGATGACAAACGCGCTCAAGTGTTTTGGTCTGAAGGCACCGCGAGAGCGAAAAGAAAAAGTCGGTCAAGCGGTACCTGCGGGCAAGCCGTTTGTCCACCAGCCGCCGGTACGCCCGATTCAAGAGACCTTTTTCGCCGGGCCAAAAGGAGAAATTCCTGCGAACTCTCTCCCCTCGGGGAATCACTTCATCCAGCACCATGTTGGAGCACAGATGGCGATGTTGATGTCCGTCAGTGTGCGAAGGCGGGCGGCCGTAAAGGCGGATGAATTCTTCGATCTGCGCATGGTAAACAAATTGAAAGGCCTTGCGGAGTCTAGGGTTGTAAAGAAGCTGGGCGTACTTGCTCATGACCATGAAGCGGACGATACCCGTATGATAATCGGCGAGCCGCGGCGAATGCACCTTAGCGGTAAAGGTTTGGTTGAGGTTCAAGTGTAGCCCCACATCCAATCCGGCTTCCTTGGCCAAGTCGGCCGCTCGTTCCGAGTCTTCCATGAAAACCATCGCGCTTACCGAGTTGATTCGCCCGGCGGAGTAGCACGCTAAGGCCGCGTCGGTTTCGGCCCGGCAGCGCCCCCAATCATCGGCATTGATAATGAGCATTGACCTAGTCTCCGGACGATGCAGCACGGCATGGATCGGACGCGCGCCTGGTATTACTCTGGGGAGATAGGTTCGCCGCACCCGCAGGTTCGGCAGCGCTGTTTGGTTCCTTTGAACTTCCTCTCCGGAAAAGAACTAGGCGGCTTAGAAACCGCCTGAGCCCTTGCATTTGTTCAACTCTTCGGAACTTCATCAACTCCGGGGACACGGACCGCTCGGCGCGGCGGACCATTGCCCAAACATATCCGGCAACGAGCCAGCAACCTCCCACAATGAACGGTGGTTTGCTCATCTGGTAAACCCACCTGAACACCTCCCAAAGCGGATGCCCCCCTAGGACGTAGTCCTTCCTGCCGGTGTCAAACCATCCCCCCAAGGCGCCGTGTGTAGCTGATCCTTGTTTTCGGGAGTGCAGGCAAGTCTTCTCGAGAAAAGTCTTGGTTTTCCACCCCTTCATTCGAGCCGTGAGCACGGCAATCAGATCAATTCCACCGCCCTTGACGGGAACGTATCCCCCGATGGCCTCGAAACACTGCCTTCGGAACAACTGACAGGCGCCAGAGACGTGCTCCGTGCTCACGAAACGGTAATCATAGGTCTCACCGACTTCGCTGAACGGCGTCCCCGCCACTCCAAGCCTGGGATTCTCGCCGAACTTGCCGAGCAGAAATTCAAAATAGTCTTCGCCGAAGGAGATATCCGCATCCAAGTTTGTGATGATGTCGTACTGCAAGCCACTGACTCTGGAGCAGCCAGCGTTGAAGGCATGCGCCTTGCCGGCAAAATGCCGCTCCTTGCGATCCGGCATTCTCAGCAGTTCGATCCAGCCGTGCTGGGCGGCATACTTCGTGACGATCTCCTCTGTTCCATCGGTCGAGCCGTCACTCACTATCACCCACTTGAGCGGCTTGACGGTCTGGGCCACCATTGACTTGAGCGTCAACTCAATAAAAGCCGCCTCGTTGCGGGCGGCGGTGATGACCACGTAACTACCAGTGGGGGTGTTCATTTTGGCGTCTCCTGCATTCGGCCACCGCGGCCGTGTGCCGGGACCGGTGAGGCCTGACGCAAGTGTTCCAGAAAAGTGGCCATGGAAAGGAGCATCCACGCTTGTCCCCACCTCATATAGGGGATCTTGATTCTGCCATACGCCCGTTTCTGATAATAGAAATACCCTTCTTCATCCCACAAGTTGGCCAATGCCCAACGGAGCACTGATTCAGCCAGACCCTGGCTGCTCTCATCCAGATATTGGAACTCCAGGAGCGTGATGATGCTCTGGGCGACGCTATGGACATCCAAGGGGTAAGCCCGATCATGGAAATACTTTGGCGCTCCATCTTCGCGGAAGAAATGCTCTCGATAGAATTCGAAGCCGCGGAGGACGGAATGATCAAACTCGTCGGTTCCCGCAAGCTCGCCCACCCGCCGCAAGGCGCATAAATTGTAGCCAGTGTGAAAGTTGTCAATCCAACGTTGGGTGGGCAGTTCCCCGTAATCCCAGGAACCGTCCGGGTGCTGTCTGCCCGCCGAATAACGCGTCACTTTCAGGGCTGGAGCGAAAAATTTCTCCTCACCAGAATGTTTGCCAACTCTGAAAAGCAACGCCGCCCCGAGAAAATTGGCATTATGAACCGGATCTCTCGAGAGCGGCCGCGGGTAGCTGAAGCCAGCGGTCGACCGCCCTTCGGTCCAATAGAGTTGGTCGAGAATGTATTCGGCGGCGCTGATCGCCATCATCAGATGAGCCTTGGTGCCGCAGTGCTCGTACAAATCGAGCAGGGCATTGGCGACGAAGACGGTGCAGACCAGGTTGGGGGCTCCACGGGGGACCAGTTGTTTGCTTGTCTGCCACGGAAAGCTATAGCCCCAGCACCAGAACACTTTATCCGGGGAGCGCAGATCGCTGATTCTTTGGGCCAGGATGTCGATGCATTCTTTTTCCTCCAAGAGGCCTAGTTTGGACAGTTTCAACAACGCCTGGAGGAACAACGCAAGCGCCTTGGGATTCTGAGTCTTGGGCACCAGCAGAAGCGGGCGCAAGTTGAAGGGAAATCGCTTCATCGCTTGGGTAAGCGCCAGACGCGGAAGCTTCGCGTCCAAAAAGGGGAGAGCCTCAAAAAGCCGGCTGTTCAGTGCGTCGTAAGGATCATAGCCAGCCCAATCGTTGGCCTTGCAATACGCCAGAAGCCCCAAAACAGCGTCCTGAGGATTCATGATGGATATTTCGCCCGTCCTGATCATCGGCACAAGCAAAAAGAAACGGTGGAAACCGACAAGTGTTCCTGGTCGCTCACCATCCCGCAGCGGCAGGGTCTAATAGTCAAAGTACGTGGGGATCGTCGAGCTGCATTTTCACTTGCCCGACGCAGCAATGATTGCTTGCACCGTGCGTTCTGCGGTGTGTCCATCCCAAAGCGGCGGGACGGTTCCGGCCCGAGCCCCGTTCCGGAGCACTTGTTCGATATCCGAACGAAGCCGTGACGGGCACGTTAACCGGTTGCTGCCCAGGCTGACGGTTACCGGGCGCTCGGTGTTCGGACGCAAGGTCAGGCAAGGAGTGCGAAAAAACGTGGCCTCCTCCTGGAGGCCGCCGGAATCGGTCAGAACCAGGCGGGCGCGCTCAGTCAGGCAGAGCGAATCGTGATAACCGATCGGATCGAGAATCTTGAGTTCCTGGCCATTCTCGGCGGAGATCCCGAATTCCAAAAGCATTTTGCGGGTGCGTGGATGCGCGGGGAAGACGACCGGCATCTCCTGTGCAAGCCGCACCAGTTCGCCCATAATGGCGCTCAGACTCTCGGTGTGGTCCACGTTCGACGGACGATGCAACGTCACATACGCGAAGGGCTTTCCTTCCAAGCCTAGCTCCCGGAGGGTTTTCCGCCGTCGGGCTTTATCGACATTCTGAATTACCGCATCAATCATGACGTTGCCGACCAGCTTGATCCTTCCGTCAGGCACGCCTTCACGCCGGAGGTTTTCATTGGCGTCTTCGGAGGGAGTCAGAAGCAAATCAGCCAACGCATCCGTGACGACACGATTGAGTTCCTCCGGCATCGTGCGGTCGAAACTGCGAAGACCTGCCTCGACGTGCGCCACCTTGATGCCCAGCTTCGCTGCTACCAGCGCGCAAGCCACGCATGAGTTGACATCTCCCACCACGATCACCCAGTCCACCTGTTCGTGCAGACAGATCGGCTCGAACCGCGTCATA
>QHOP01000253.1 GCA_003219345.1 Verrucomicrobiota bacterium | reverse complement strand
CTCTTTTCATCCGGCAAATGAAGAGAAATCTTTTGCGCCAGTTCGGGAAAGTCGGCGCGCAAGACTTCCTTCGCCTTCTGCACGATGAGGTGGCCCCCCGCGCCGGAGGTCACGCGGCCCAGCACGAGAAGGTGGCGGAAGTCATACAGGTCCGCGTAATGCGCCAGCGCGTAGCCGAGATAGACACCAATGGTTTCAAAAATCTTCGGCGGACGCGGGTCGCCCTGTTTGTGCAAATCCTGAACGAACTTGAGCTGGTCGGCGGGTTGTCCCAGCGGCAATTCGATCCCCGCCGCCGGCGCCAGTCTCACGACCGCCTGCTGCGAAAAATACTGCACGCCGCAGCCGGTGTCCCCGGACCATTCGTCGGCTGGAGCGCGCGGGTTGAAGTCAATCGGAGCGAAGGCGAGTTCGTTGAGCCAGCCGGTGATGCGGCCCTCGGCGTTCAGGAAACCCGCCGCCTGGCTCGAACCCATCGCGACGCCCAGCACGGCGTTCGTCTGAAGCGACATCGCGCCAGCGAGCGCAGTCACGTCGCCATCGTTGGCGACTTCCAGCGGGACACCCCACTCCTTGCGCAGATTGAGGAACAACGGCCTGACTTTCTGCGCGAACAGCTCCGGCGGCACTCCGCGGAAGAGCGACGCAACCATGACCTTGTTATCAATGTAAATGCCCGCCGAACTGCCGCCGATGGCGTCCACCCGTGGCAGATGTTTCGCCGCGAGCCTCAAGCCTTCGTTGATTCTTCTGTAATGCCAGTCGGGGTCGGACTGAACGCGCGGGTCCCAGGGAATTTCCGTCGTGAATACCGCTTCACCGTTGTTCACCGCGGCGAGCTTGTAATCGCTCGCTCCCAGGTCGAAGCCGATCCGGCAGCCGTCCAGATGCCCGCCCAACGCCACGGACGATTCGCTGGCGACAGGCGTCTTCCTGTAGTCAACTCTCTTTACCACGAACGCCTTTTCATAGACCTGCTCCATGAGCTTCACATCGAATGCACGCGCGCCGGTGTGTGAGTAAGTCTGAGCGATGAAGTCGCCAAGTTCGCCCGGCCCGTCGACCATGATTTTCCAGCCGCCGATCTGCCACAGTAGAAACTTGACCAGACGCTCGACGTAAAGCCGCGTAGTTGCGTCCTGACCGGAGTGGGCCGGAAAAATCTCCGTTTTGAAAACAGAGACATGTCCGTTGTTCCGTTCCAGAGCGATCGTCAGCGGGACTTTCGTTTTTGCGGCGGCGACGGCTTTGCGATACTCGCGGTTGCCGAGCGAAACGGGGCGGAAATCGGGGTCCAGCGGCGGTGTGATCGCCGGTTTGGCAAACAGGATTTCTCCAGGTTCAATCATCTGAGCCAAACCATAAAAACAGTTCGTGCCCGCGAGCAATTCAATTTGCGCCGGCTCGTGTCCTGCCCCGGCAAAAAGAGCTTTCATTCGCCGACGGCTTTTCGTATGGATGAACGCGGTTCCCAACCAACGTGATGAGCCCGAGCCGTTCCAGTCCCTCGCAGGTTCCTGTCGGCAAACCGGCGACACCCGCCATCAGCGAGGATTGGCTCGCCTTGGGAGTCGGGCTCACCTTTTTTTTCGTTTCGCTCTTTGGTCTGGGCGGCGTGGATATTTTCGGTTGGGCGGTCAAAACGAACGTCTGGACGGAGGTTTCTCAAATCATGACGCCCGTCTCGAGGAATTATCCCCGGGTGAAGGGGATGGCCTCGTTGATCTTCACTTTTCTTTTGTTACTGGTCCTGCTCGCTGTTGTCGCCAAAGCGGGGCTGCGGGTCAGGTTCAGCAAATTCGTCAACGCTTTTACTCTCGTGTTTTTCATCAGCTACGGCTGCTTCGCGATCGGGTCTTACGCTCACATCGCAGCGACGCCGATTGAACTGAAAAAGTTCGGCATCCCGTGGTCGATGAATCTCACCGGTGAAGCGGGTTTCATTGTCGCGTTGATTGCCGGTCTGATTGTGGGAAATTTTCTTCCAGGCCTGGCCAGCTTGATGAAGGACGCGGTCCGTCCCGAGCTCTACATCAAGATCGCCATCGTCTTGCTGGGGGCGACACTCGGCGTGAAAAGCGCCGAGGCCATGGGGCTGGCCAAGGCGGTCATGTTCCGCGGGCTTTGTGCCATCGTTGAGGCTTACCTCATCTACTGGGCGTTGGTGTATTTCATTGCCCGTAAATATTTTCGCTTCAGTCGCGAGTGGGCGGCGCCGATGGCGTCGGGCATTTCGATCTGCGGCGTGTCCGCGGCGATTGCGACCGGCGCGGCCATTCGCGCGCGGCCCATCGTGCCGATCATGGTTTCTTCGTTGGTCGTCATCTTTGCCGTGGTCGAGTTGCTGTTGCTTCCCTTCGTCGCGCAACATTTCCTGCATCAGGAGCCAATGGTGGCCGGCGCGTGGATGGGATTGGCGGTGAAGACCGACGGCGCGGCGATCGCCAGCGGAACCATTACCGACGCGCTGATTCGCGCCCGGGCGCTGGCCGACAGCGGGGTGAATTATCAGGAAGGTTGGATGACAATGACCGCGACGACGGTCAAGGTTTTCATCGACATGTTCATCGGCGTGTGGTCGTTCATCCTCGCCGTCATTTGGTGCTCAAAAATTGAAAACAGGACCGGCGAGAAAGTGCGCGCCATCGAAATCTGGGAGCGCTTTCCCAAATTCGTCCTCGGCTACGCTTTGACGTTCGTTGTCCTGCTGATTTGGTGTGTCAACTCTCCCGCTCACATCGCAACCGGCAAGACCGTCACGGCCGGAACGGATGTTTTCCGGGTTCTGTTCTTCGTCCTGGCCTTCTTCACCATCGGCGTAGTTTCGAATTTCAGGCGGCTTTGGCAGGAAGGCATTGGCCGGCTCGCTGCGGTCTATCTCGTCTGCCTGTTCGGCTTCATCATCTGGATAGGGCTGATCATCTCCTGGTTGTTTTTCCACGGAATCAAGCCGCCGCTGGCAACCGGTTGAAGACCGAAGGGACTTTGCCATGCCCGACGAACCCAAATTTTCCGAAGAACTGAAGAAGATGGAGTACGAGCCGTTGCTGCCGGTGGAAAAGAAGCTGATCGGCTGGAGCCTCGCGCTGGGCGTCGTGCTGCTCGGTTTGCTGATCTGGATCAGCAACAAATTCTTTCCCGGTTGAATCACGATTTGCCCCTGTCTGGTATTGGCAAAATTTGCATTTTCGATGGGGCGAGCCTCCTCGCAAGCCGGTTTGCCCCTCGCCCCACCAAGCTGTACTACTACTCCGGGCCTCGACGGCTTGACATCATGGCTTCCGTGGCGAAGTCTACGCCTCCCGAATGCACCCTAGCGGCTTGTGGAAACCGGTCCTGGGCGGATTGCTGCTGGCGCTGGCGATTTACATCGGCGGCTTCCGGCTGCGCCGGCCATCATCGTCAACCAGCCGAAATTGGCCATCGCGAACCTGAAGATTGTTTTCACAAGCGAGACCACGACGAACGCGCCGGGCACAGTCGCCTTTGATTATCCGGAAAAGCCCGTTCCGTTTGGCAAAGTGAAGTTTGAAGACCTGACATATCTGCCGGGCACGGTGACGTTCGATTTCTTCGGGCATGAAATCGAACTGATTCCGCGGACCCTCTATATCAACCGCAAGGCGCGTCCATGGCAAGGCAACGCGACCATTACCCTGACGCCGGCAGACAAGCCGGCCGCTTTGCCGGAGCCGACGCCTGGTAAAAAGAGGTATTGAAGGGCGGAATGGAGGAGCGCACCCGCCTCGGATGCAGTGACGGGTGCCTCGCCTGGCACTCCGGAGCGGGTGAGAAACTCGGGTAAGTTCCCGGCTTGAACACGTCGGGAAATCGCTCACAATGCGCGAGGTGGTCACCAACAAATACCGCGAAACCAAGGGCGAACTTGAAGGACGATTAAAAGGGAATTCACACTTGGCCCGAGGGACTAGCGACCGAGGAAAACAGTTTTGCGGACACGGGGCTGCTCGATGAACTCGGCCTGGAAACGCCCGCGCCGACGCCAACGAAAGGCGAATAAGCGTATGACACGAAGACCTGCCGCCATTCACGCAGACCAAATCGAACAAGCGATTCTTTTGTTGCGTGGCCAGAAGGTCTTGCTCGACCGGGATCTGGCTGCGCTCTATGGCGTGGAAACCAAGAACCTTAATAAAGCAGTGCGCCGCAATATCGACCGCTTCCCGGACGATTTCATGTTTCAGCTTACGGCGGAGGAAGCCGATTCTTTAAGGTTCCAATTTGGAACCTTAAAGCGCGGGCAGCATTTCAAGTATCTCCCGAATGCTTTCACCGAGCAGGGTGTCGCCATGCTTTCCAGCGTCTTGAAAAGCCAGCGGGCGGTCCAAGTCAACATTGCCATTATGCGCGCGTTCGTCCGCCTGCGCGAAACGCTGTCCCTGCATAAGGAACTGGCGTATAAGCTCGCTGAACTGGAGGGCAAGATCGCAAACCACGACGAAAGCATCCGCACGCTGTTTGAAGCCATCCGCCAATTGATGACGCCTCCGGAAACGCCGCGAAAGGAGATTGGCTTTCACATCAAAGAAAACAGCGTGCCTTATCGATTCAAAAGAAAGACTGCCCGGCAATGACCACCTGAAGAACGGCCGGAAATCATTCGCTGACTGGAAGACATCAGGAAGTGCGCAGACAAAACCACGAAATCAAGAGCGAGCTTGCCGCGCGTTACGTAAACGACGAACGCGACAGGCGGATCGCTTCAGCGACGGCAACCGGGTTAGCTCGGGCGACTCGCCTGCGTCCGTCGGCGACCCGCACAGCGCGGCCAATGACGAATGACAAATAAGCCATACAACAGCGGCAGGAATAGCCACAAAAGAGCGCAAAGGGCAAAAAGAATTTTTCGCCAGCTGACCAAGGGGAGCGCCTTTGGCCTGTCCGACGAACCTCACGATCCTCAACGACGATTTTGAAAACACCGAAGCCAACGGAGTTAAGTTCAGCTAAGAATCAGGCAGACTGCGAAGCAGGAATACCTATTGGCTGTTCAATGCGGGCTTGTGGTCGCCGGATGACGATTACCGCGTGATCGTGGCGACCGACCGCTCCGACGAAGCGGGCAAAACTTTGTTTCTGCTCAACCTGATTTGCTGGATGAGATATAGAGCTACCGACAAACGCGGTACCGGCCCACCTGAGCGAACTTGGCGTGGCATCGATGCCGCCACGGTTTTTAGCGTCTCAAGAATTCTTGCCAGCAGTCTTGACAAATGAACTGGCGTTCAGTATTAGATATTCAAGTTTCGGGAGCATTGCTTCCGAAACGAAATCGAAACGCGGTTTGAGATTTTGTGCGAGAGCATGGAATCGGTCGTCGTAAAGACACTTTCCCTTCTCGCCTAATTCCTTAACCGCATAACAAAAAGTTCACCGCCTTGGTGTTTCTGAACATCGAGCGAGAAAGGAAAAATGCAGACTCAGTACACCCACGATAGCAGTCCGAACGCCGGCAAACTCATCGAGTCCCTCCGGCACGTCGGATACGACAACTACCACGCAATTCCGGATATCGTAGACAACTCCATAGATGCCAGCGCAAAGAACATCAAGGTTGTCGTGCGTACCACTGGTGGAGAACCTGAGATCATCATTGCCGATGATGGTGTGGGTATGGACGCAGAAATTCTCGACCAAGCCATACGCTTGGGATCACTCGTAGAAAAAGAAGCGGCGAGTGACCTCGGCAAATTTGGTATGGGACTTTGTACCGCATCACTCTCAATCTGCCGCCAGACAATCGTTCTTACCAAAACACCAGATGGTGAGTTGTTGAAAGCAATAAACGACGTTGATGAAGTGAAGCGGCTTGGTAAGTTTGTTAGCGTGTTCGAAAAGGCTGGCGCCGAAGATCAAGTTTTGTTCACGAGCATGGTCGGTGACGGGCCAAGCGGCACGGTGATTATCCTGAGGAAATGTGACAATCTTCAAAACAGGAATCTGACTTTGTTCTCTCGGACATTGGCGAAGCACATGGCGAGGATTTTCCGATACTTCATCACGGCGGGACTCAACATTTACGTCAACGACGACAGGTTGGCCGGCATCGACCCGCTTGAGTGGGAGAATCCTAAGACGGAGCGTTTCGATGACGGTCAAATCGAGATTAAGATTGTGGACGATGGCAAGACGATTGTAGATGTAATCCGCGTCAAGCTGGCTGTGCTCCCAGATTCTGCGGACGGGGAAGTCGCGATCGCGCAGAACTTGAAAAGTCAGGGATTCTACATACTGCGCAATAACCGCGAGGTTCTTGACGCAGTGACGTTGGACTTTTTTTCGAAGCACAACGACTTCAACCGACTTCGCGCGGAGATTCATTTCACCGGCACTTTGGACAAGTACATGGGGGTGAACTTCACCAAGCGCAACGTTGCTCCTCATCAATCACTATGGGATCAACTCAATCAGTATATCAGCGGACAGTTGAAAACCATCCGCTCACGCGTGCGCAAAGCACAACAGGCTGAAACCCCGGCGGATGTGGCCGACGTTCACAAATCAGTCGAGCAGGAAATTCAGCGGAAGTCTAAACTTCTCATGACGCCCAAAGCTCCAAAAGAGCAGCGTGAGCCCAAAAAAAAGCGTAATGGGGAAAAAGACGAACCAGAAACATCGACTCGCACGCGTGAACCGCGCGAGAAGCTCCAACCGGGTGGTTTTGCGGCGAATTGCCGGTTCGACACGGCCAGCATGGGCGAAGGAGGGGTCATATACGAAGCCGAGCAACAAGGGCGCACGGTTATCGTCCGTTGGAACTCCGACCATCCTTTCTACAAGCGATTCGTTTTGGAGAATGTCCAAGACAAGCGCATTGTCGCCGCATCCGATTTCCTCATCTACAGTTTGGCCTGCGCCGAGTTGATGTGGTTCACCAACGAGGAAACGGTTGGGTTGATTCACAACCTGAAATCCGTGATGTCTGCAAACATGCGGACGCTGTTGAGCTAACAATCCGAGGGCGCGCGGCACCGGCCATGCGTCCCTCGGTTTCACCGAGGGAAAGGCGATGAATCCCAATGATGCAGCACGGCAGCAGATCTTGCAGTTCTTTTACGAGCGTAACCACAGCGCAACGAGCCGATACGGCAAGAAAGGGTCTGCTGTTAAACTCAGCGACGCGAAAAGAGAGCTGAAGGCCCGCTTCGCGCTTACACAGCAGCAGGTAATGTCCGATCTTACTTAGCCGTCCCCTCATCCCGGCCTTCTCTCCTCACCGGGGGAAGAAGGTGTCCGGAGGACGGTTGCGGGGGTTGTTTGAGGTTGAGGACATGTCCGGCGGGTCGCCTGTGCTAACCCTCTGCGCTTATACGTGTGAATTCGTGTCCATTCGTGGTTTCCCTCCAGCGCCCCAGAGCCATTGGAAGTTTTTGAGAAACAGGCAGAGCGCTTTTCGATATGCTGTCAGCGATAAATCAAACATTTTTCCCGACGCTTCTTGAACTCCTCCAGGTCAGTCGCCCAAAGCTGTTTAATTTCCGCGAGCGTTTTACCGGCTTTGATAGCGTCGATGGTCGGCTGGTGCTGCAGCAGGTGCTGCACTTTTTCCAGCGCGAAATCGTTCGGGTAAAGCCGTTGCAACGTCAGCGCCAGCACGATGCCCACGTCCACCGCCTTCAACGCGTCCCGGTCGGTGACGACAATGGAAACGCCGCCGCACAGCGTGTCTTTGAACACACTTGCTTTTGGAGTGAAGCGGATCGGCACAAAACGGACGCCGGGCAGGCCCGCCCGATTCAGTTCCGCGGCGAGCCTAACGTCGTCAACGTAAGGCGCGCCAATGACTTCAAACGGCGTGTCCGTGCCGCGGCCAACTGAAGCCGCCGTTTCGAGCAAGCCCACCCCGGGATAGAGAATGGCTTCGGTGAGTTTCCGCATGTTGGGTGAGGGGTTGGTCCATGGTAACCCGGTCTGATCGAACCAGAGGTCGCGCGTCCAGCCTTCAACCGGAATAATCGTGAGGTCTGCGTTAAAGCCGCATTCGCTATTGAACATTCTCGCGAGTTCGCCGACGGTCATGCCAGTCCTCAGGGCCATGGAGTGAAAGGCGGTGAAGCTGCTTTTGCCGCGATAGACCGGGCCTTCCACGCTCGCGCCGTTGATGGGATTTACGCGGTCGAGCACGAAGAATTTCAAGTTTGTCTCAGCCGCGGCCTGTAAGCAATTGCCCATCGTGGCGAGATAAGTATAGAAGCGGCAACCAATCTCCTGAATATCGAACACGAGCGCGTCGAGGTCCTTCAATTGTTTCAACTCCGGCGCGCGTCGCGCGCCGTAAAGACTGTAAATCGGCAGGCCGGTCTTTTCGTCCACGCTGTCGCTGACGTTCTCGTCGAGCGCGCCGCGAATGCCGTGCTCCGGACTGAACAGGACTTTGAGCTGAACGTCCGGGGCCCGGTTCAAGAGGTCGATGGTCGGGTTACGCTCGCGGTCGTGGCCGGTGTGATTGGTGACGAGGCCCACGCGCAGCCCTTGCAGCGGGGCGAATTTCTGTCCGGCAAGCACATCAATCCCGTTGAGAACTCCCGCCTCCTCACGTCGGCGGCTGCTGGGTTCGGCTTCGGGCCGCTGCGGCAACGAACCGGGAACATAGGCGAAGTTGAAACCCATCACCGCTTCCGCCGCGAGATTGGCAAGCGTGCTTTCGAGCGTCAGCACGCTCCCCCGGCCGTCGGGATGCACGCGGTTGGAGAGAAAAATCCAGAAGGTCTTCGAGAAAGGATCGATCCATAGCGCTGTGCCGGTGAACCCCGTGTGGCCGTAAGAACCGAGCGGGAAAATTCTGCCGCGCGGGCGGCTGTAACCTGACTCAATGTCCCAGCCCAGCCCGCGCCGCGCCGGAACGTTCTCCGGCGTTTGAACGCTCGTCATTAACTTTACCGTCTCGGGTTTGAAAATGCGTACGCCGTCCAGGGCGCCGAGGTTAAGCTGCATCCGGGCGTAGCGGGCCAGATCGGCGGCGGTCGTGAACAAGCCGGCATGACCGGCAACGCCGCCCATGTAACGCGCGGTCGGATCATGGACTATTCCGCGCAAAACCGCTCCGTCGATCCGCTCGGTCGGGGCGATGCGGGAGAGCTTCGTGACCGGCGGCAGATAACCGGTGTCCGTCATTTTCAACGGCTGATAAATTTCACGCGCGACGAATTCATTCAGCTTCATTCCGCTTACGCGCCGCACCACTTCGCCGAGCAGGAAAAAGTTGATGTCGCTATAACGAAAGGCCGTGTCGGGCGGCGTCACGAGCTTTTCCTCGCACGCCATGCGAATGGCGGCGTCGTAGCCGGACCACGCCGGCTGCGTGCTGATGTCCGGGCGCAGGCCCGACGTGTGGGTCATCAGTTGACGAATAGTAATGGCTTCTTTGCCGTCGTTTTTGAACTCCGGGACGTAGGTTTGCACCCGTTCGTCGAGGTTGATTTTGCCCCGCTCGACCAGCAACATCGCCGCCGGCGTGCAGGCGACCACTTTGGTCAGCGACGCGGCGTCGAAAATCGTGTCCTCGCTCATGGGCTCTTCGGCGGGCGTCAGCGCGCGTTTGCCGTAAGCCCAGTGATACGCCGCGCCGTTTCGTTCCATCCACAGCACCGCGCCGGGGCAATCGTGTTCGGCAATGGCGCGTTCGATGGCCGCGTCCATTTCCGCAAGCTTTTCCGCATGGAAGATGGAGTTCAGCGAACGAATGGACGCGGCGGGCGGCGGGCGTGAAGTCGTGGTGCGGCAGGCGCACAGGAGAAGGATCGGCGGCAGGACGACGGTGCAGAGGAGTAAAGGTTTGCGCATCAAACGAGGGGAAAGCTTACGGATGCGGCGAGCGCCTGCAAGTCGTGTTCGTGTTTTTATTTTGCACCGGAGGAAACGTCAACCCACATGCCGACGTACCATTCGGCGAAGGGACGCAGCGGCGTTTCGAAAAGCACATACGCGGCGGGGATATACGCGGCCTCGATGATCAAGCGGATTTTTTTGCTTTCGATTTTAGGCTCAATCCACACGGCAGGGCCGTAGCTCAGGACATAGACTGAGAAACCGCCGACCAACCAGAGGACGGACGACCACAAAATTTCCTTTCCGCGAGATTTGCTTTCCTCTCTTGTTTCATTCATAACGCGCCGGTTTTGACCAAAACGGTACACGGTCGGTATGGTGCAAGACGCGGAGTGCAACCGGCAAGATGATCCGACTTCTTCTCGCGGTTCTCGCAAGCCTCGTAGCCCGGGCCTTCCCTCATCCCGGAGAGTTTCGCCGTCGCCGGTTACTCCAGTGACCGCACGGCCACGCCAAACGTGCCGCCACCGTAGCTCGCCTTGTCCGTAACCAGTTGAAGAGAGCGAATTCTTCGAGTCGGCAACTCGAAATCCATGAATCCGACCACGGTTGCTTCCACGACTTTGCCGTCTTCCCGGTGATAAAAGCTGTGCTGCATTTTGAGGTTTCCTTCGATCCGCGCACCCGTAATGCCGTTTTGAAAGGAGACAATTTCCGCATTCAACGATCGGCGCTCAAAGCGGTTCTTTGACACATCGTTGTTTTCCGTGGGCGGATAAAAGCGGGTCAGCAGCCTGGCTGAGATTTCTTCATCGACTACCCACGAATCACCGACGCGGCTTTTGCCGCCCGGCAAAAGTTTGGCGCACTCGTCTTGACTCAGCACGATCCAGTCTTCCACCGGGAAATCGTTCCACGCGCCGCGTCCGTCGAGCGAGCGCGATGTCAAATGCAGCACGAGCGAATCCGGGGCGCACTTCGGTGGAGCCGATTGCGGCGCGGGCGCCACGAGTGCCTGGCCCTGCCGCACTTTCAGTTTCTCAATCGTCCGCTCCAACAAATCAATCAGTCGCTCCGTTTTTGCCGCCGTCGCGACGTGCAGGGAATCAATCGCGTGTCCGTCCGGCGACAGGATGTAAACATGAACGGTGCCGGCGGACAGTTTCGCCGCGAGCGCTTCCTTGTAAATCCGGTCGTATTCCCTCCTTTCCTCCGGCGGCTGCGCTCCGCCGTCGCGGTAATCCTCGTTCACGGCGTAAACCGGAACGAAGTATTGGTTGAGCAGCGAAATGACGTTGCTGTTCGAGAGCGGACCCGCCCTCATCGAGAACGCGCCCCCTCAACATCGTCCGGTGTTGATTCGCCCATCGTGCGTGAACAGAAAGACAGGCCGATTGTTTTGCTTTGCTAGTCGCTCGGCTTCGCGGATGCTGCCGGCCCATCCGATTTCATCAAGGCGTCGTTCCTTCGCGGTCGGCTCCAGCTCCTGCGCGCGCTTCCGCACCCAGGCAGGATCGCGTGCGGAGCTTAGCGAATTCTCGGCGCGGTTGACTGTGACGGCGGCAACAACGCACGCCGCCGCCGTGCAAACGACTTTGACCAATGGGTTCATGTTTACTTCGGCTCT
>QHOP01000577.1 GCA_003219345.1 Verrucomicrobiota bacterium | reverse complement strand
CGATTTAGTATTACCAATGCAGCCGATTACATTGTATCGGTGGCCGTCTATGGACCCGCTGACGACGGCAACTCGTTTTTCGTCAACATCGACGCGGAGCCGACAGATCCGGCGATGATTTGGGATTTTCCTATGGATTCCGGGTTCGCGAACCGAACGGTAACTTGGCGGAGCAGTGGAGGTGTGAACCCGCAGGTATGGCACCTGGGTGTCGGCACGCATCAGTTGATTGTTCGTGGCCGAGAGGCCGGTGCGAAATTGGGACACATTACGATCTCTAAATATGACCCGGCTGCGCCGGGCCGTCCAAGCGCACCCACATCTTTGCACATCTTGGCGAGCATTAATTGATTAGAACTGGCTTCCGAAATTCTTTCTGGGATTTGCTCGCTTACAAGCTTCCCGGACGACGGTTTTGCGACTGCCATTGCTCCGATCTCCAGCGGCAGACGATCTACCCGCGGCGTTCCAAATCCAATCCGTGATGCCGTGGTCGGTCCGAGGCGGGAGGTAGGCTTGCTGCGGGCCCAGGATGCGACATCCACTCAGGCGGATCCGCGCGAAAAGCCGGGGGAAGCCGTGACGCTGGTTTCAAGGGGTCCTTTGGTCAATATCCTCGTTCGACCCTCAACCACCCATAGGAGTGAATTAGTCTCGATTACCAACGGCAAACGTCGTGTGCGCCGGGGAGGTTTTTTGAAGAATCGACAGCATCCATTTCCTGCCAAGAGGCCACTCCCATCAGACCGCTGATGGCGAAGGAGAACCCATGGAACCACTGGTTTCAATACTGATACCTGCCTATAACGCTCAGGACTGGATTGCGGACTCGATCAATTCGGCTCTGGCGCAAACGTGGCGGAGAAAGGAGATCATCATCGTTGACGACGGATCTGCTGACGAAACGCTCCGCGTCGCACAAAAGTTCGCATCCAACCTTGTCGAGGTGGTTGCGCAGCCCAATCAGGGAGCCTGTGTTGCGAGGAACAAGGCGCTGAGCCTCTGTCAGGGGGACTACATTCAATGGTTGGATGCCGATGATCTGCTGGCGCCTGACAAGATTGCCAGGCAACTGGATTTGGTTGCCTCCGGTATGAGCAGGCGGACGTTGCTGTCTTCAGCCTGGGGCCGATTCTACTATCGCCCGCAAAAAGCCGCCTTCACTCCCACTTCACTTTGGCAGGATCTCCAACCGGTTGACTGCCTGGTATTGAGGATGGGGGAGGGCGCCTGGATGGCCATCGAATCCTGGCTCGTGAGTCGTGAACTGGCCGAACTCGCCGGCCCGTGGGATACGAGGCTGCTGAGAGACAATGACGGAGAGTACTTCTCGCGAATCATTTGCGCGTCGGACGGCATTCGTTTTGTTCCGACAGCCAGGTCCTACGTTCGCGACGGTTGTTTCGGCAGCATCAGTTGTGATTTCAGCGTGTCCGAAAAGAAACTGGAATCATTGTTCCTCTCGCTCAGTCTGCAAACGGATCACCTTCGTTCGCTCGAAGACAGTGACCGAACCCGCGCGGCCTGCCTCCGGTTGCTGCAGTCGCAATTTATTTGGTTCTATCCAGAGAGAGAAAGCATCGTCAAACAGGCGAGGCAGGCAGCTTCGGATTTGGGCGGGCAATTGGAACCGCCGGAACCCAGCTGGAAATATGCCCTCTTGCACCGGCTCTTCGGCTGGGGATTGACCAAGAGAGTATCGTCCGCGATGCGGAAGACGAAAGTCGGACTGTTCAGGAGCTGGGACGAATTCTTGTTTCATTTGGAACGTTAAATGTTCCGAGGCAGCCAACTGCGCTCAACCGCCACAAGCCTCATCGAACGCTCGTAAGGTCGATTATGATATCCACATCCATGTGTCAGCGCACTCGAGTGCCCTCGGGATGCGGCAAGGTGATCGCCCTGGTTGTGCTTCTGCTGGCCGTCAGCGCCAGCCCGGCTGCGACCCATAAGCCGGTGACCGTCGTGCTGCGCTTTGACGATTATGGCGGGGCTCAACCAACGTCCGAAGCCCTTGCTCCCGCTGTCGTCCGGGGGAAGGTTGAGGTTGCGCAGCACGGCTACACGCACGAGGCCGTTCGCAACCGGCATGGTATCTCGACGGAGTTTGAGGGCCTGCCGTATGCAGAGCAATTAACGCGAATCCGACTGGGAAAGGAAGCGCTTGAAAGGGCATTTGGCCTTTCCATTGAAACGTTCATTCCTCCCTGGAACAGCCACGACGACGTCACAGTCACCTGCCTCGAACAACTGGGTTTCAAGGAGCTGTCGGGCGACGCGGAAGGACCCGGATGGTTCGCCGGGCGATTGAAGGCTGTGCCGGCCACGTGTGGATTGCGCGAATTGCGGACGGCAATTGACCGTGCCCGAAAGAATGGGCTGCAGGACTCCCTTGTGGTTTGCCTTTTTCATGGTTATGATTTCCGGGAAATGGACACGCATCGAGGCTGGCTCACCGCTGACGAATTCGAGGAGAAGCTGGCGTGGTTGGCCGCGCAATCGGACGTGGACACGCTCACGATTGCGGACGCAGCGAAGCGGTATCCACGCTTTGACGGCGCATATCAGCAGCAAGCGGGTCGGATTTCCAGCTACGCACGCTTGTTGCCTTCGTTCCTGCGAGGAGGCGGCGCGGATCAATCGGTTTATCCCGCCACTGCGGAGGAGGTGCACCGGCGAACCACCTCGGTGATTGTGCGCCTCACCGGCTTCAATCTGGTGATATTCGGCGGCTCCCTCATGGCAATGTGGGGGAGCTCCAGGTTCCTGGGCAAAAGGCTTGCCGCAGTGGCGAAGTGGGGGATTTATCTGGTCTTGCTGTTGCTGGCGCTGTCCTTGATCTACGCGTTTCATAACGAGCTGTTTCATCTCAGGCGGATGTTGGCGTTGGTGATCGCCAGCGGTCTGGTGGCCGGCTGGTTTGTCGCAAAGAAGGTAGGTGCTGGCCAGCCCTTGCCGGAGCGGAACTCTCTGACGAACGAACCGGACTCCCGCACAGTACATATAGGATAAAAAACGCGCAGCCGCCTCGGGTCGCTTTGGCGCTTTGGCGAAATCAGGTTTCCGATTTTGATCACCTTGGAATGAGTGTGTTTGCTTACGGCCGTGGGAAGACAGTCAACCGAAGCGCGTCGCAGCCGCCCGAGAGCGACGGTAGCGTCTTCCGAACTGACCACCTCATGGGTGATCTCAAAGGGCGATCAGTCCGGGGCGGTGTTATCACCCTCACTTCGCAAGCGGCCAAACTCATCCTCCAGACAGCGTCAACCATGATCCTGGCGCGGCTGCTTGCACCGCAGGATTTCGGGTTGGTGGCAATGGTGACCGCAGTCACCGGGTTTGTGGCGATCTTCAAGGAAGCCGGTCTTTCGGCGGCGACAATCCAGAACGTGAGGATCAGCCACGGTCAGGTTTCCAATCTCTTCTGGATCAATGTGGGGCTAAGCGCATCGATTGTGCTTGTGGTCGCCGGTTCGGCGCCGCTGATAGCTTGGCTCTACCACGAGCCACGCCTCATTTGGATTGCAATCGCGCTCTCCGGGACTTTCCTTCTCAGCGGCTTGGCCGTACAGCATCAGGCGTTGTTGCGGCGGCAGATGCGTTTCAAAGCGCTCGTAAGTATTGAAATCGGTTCGCTTACCGCTGGAATTGTCAGCGCCGTGTTGGCGGCTTTGCTCGGTTGCGGTTACTGGTCTCTGGTTGCGATGATGGTGATGTCGTCGGCAGTCGAAGCCTTGATCACGTGGACCGTGTCGGACTGGCGTCCCAGCCGTCCGAATCGGGCGACGGACGTGAAGTCGATGATCAGGTTTGGCGGCAGTGTGGTTGCCTTTGATTTTCTCAATTACTTCAATCGAAATTTCGATAACAT
>QHOP01000252.1 GCA_003219345.1 Verrucomicrobiota bacterium | reverse complement strand
TCCCAGCAGGAATACGACCGATGGCTGGCCGACGCCGCCAAGAAGGCCACGGCGGGTTCAGTCAGTTACGAGTAACGGACGATCCAGTCCGGCAAACCGATGGTTTTCCCCAGCGCGGCGTCGGGCGAGGAAGAAGAAGTCCGCTTCGCGACTCCGGAGGCCGACAGAGGTTCGCTTATCAATTCTCCATGAACAAACCGACGCGCTCGCTGGAACTGATCGTCTGGGGCGGACTGGCGCTGGTCATGGCGGCCATTTTCGGCGCGTACGCCGTCTCGCGGTTCGCGCCGAGCAGTAAAACGCTGCCGGTGCTGGGCACCGTTTCGGACTTTGCGCTGACCAACCAGTTTGGCCGCGCTGTGGCGCGGGCCGATTTGCGCGGCGACGTCTGGGTGGCGGACATCCTCTTCACGCGCTGCCGCGGCCCGTGCGCGAAGATGTCGAAGGAGATGCGTGAACTGCAGGACGCCCTGCCGCCGAACGAACCGATTCGGCTCGTTTCCCTGACTGCCGACCCGGAGTTCGACACGCCGGAGGTTTTGAAAAAATACGGCGAGCTCTTCGGCGCCGCGCCTAGCCGCTGGCAATTCCTGACCGGCAGGAAGCTGGACGTTTACCGGCTCGCAACCCAGGGCCTGTTGCTGGCAGTGGATGAGGTCAAAGCCGACGAGCGCACCAGCCCGGACGACCTTTTCGTGCACAGCACCCTGTTTGTGGTGGTGGACAAACAAGGGCGAGTTCGCGGCAGCTTTGATGGAACCGAGTCGCCCTCGCGACAGAAAATTCTTGAGGCCATCCACCTGCTACTGAAGGAGAAACAGCCGTGAGCCTGACCGATCTGCCGGCGGTCAATGCCTGTCTGAACGGACTGAGCGCGATTCTCCTGACGACGGGTTATGTCTTCATTCGACGCGGCAACAAGATCGCGCACCGCAACTGCATGGTGTCGGCGTTTGTAACTTCTACGATTTTCCTGATCTGTTACTTCACCTACCACATCGGCATGCGAATGCTTTACGGCAAGGCGCACACCGAATTTCGTGACCCGGAATGGTTCCGCCCAATTTACCTGTTTATCCTGTTTACTCATCTGACGCTCGCGGTAGCGATTGTTCCGATGGTGTTGGTAACTTTGAATCGGGCGATCAAAGGGCGGATCGAACTGCACAAGAAGATCGCGCGCTGGACCTGGCCGCTCTGGATGTATGTCTCCGTGACCGGCGTGGTGATTTACCTGCTCCTCTACCAGATCTTCCCGCAACATTGATTTGCTGGAGAGTGCGCTGTCCTCAGCGTATTCGTCGGCAGATCGCAGGCGATTTCATTAACGCCGCAAACCTAACCGTCGTGAACGGGTTGGCCAGTAGTTGGTGGCACGCTCCCGGACGGGCTAACTTTGAGCACCGGACAAAACTCGAAACCTAGCGCGAACAGTTTTCTTTGCCCTGCTCGGCTGGTTTGCTCTTGCTCCGGCGTTCAATGGCAGTGGGGCGCCCTGACCGGGTTCCTTGCTCCCGTTTGCGCGCCGCAGCCTTGAGCAATTCGTCCTTCAGTAATCCGATCGTTAATACTTCAGCCATAACACGAAAATAGCACTTCCAATGCCAAAACGCGTGCACAAGGGAAAGTCCACTAATGATGGCACCGGCCGAATTTTGCTGAATTCAACCGCTATTTCAGGCATCTTAAGGGCATGGGCAACATCATCATTCATCCCGCCTGGCAGATCGCGGAGCGATTCGTGACATCGGAAGCGGTTTTTCTGAATCGCCGTAGTTTTCTCAGGCAGATGAGCTTCGCGGGCGCGGCGGGTCTGGCGGCGATGCCGCTGGCCGGCTGCGCCAAAGCCGAACCACCGGACGCCGACAGCAGAACCAGCAGTGCAGCTGGCGCGGTGGTGCCGGCCCAAGCCTATCCGGCATCGCGCAACCAGGAGTTCAATCCGAACTGGACGTTCACCAATGAAAAAATCGCCGGCCGATACAACAATTTTTACGAGTTCACGCTGAGCAAGGATGTCTATCGCTACGTAAACAAGTTCGCCACCACACCCTGGCCGATTCAAATCGGCGGACTCGTGGAAAAGCCAATGACCGTTGATGCGATGGAGTTGGTCGGGATGTTCGGTTTGGAAGAACGCATTTACCGGCTGCGTTGCGTTGAAGCCTGGGCCATGATAGTGCCGTGGACGGGTTTTCAATTCAGCAAACTGGTCGGGAAAGTTTCGCCGAAGCCGGAAGCCAAATTTATTCGCTTTGAGACCTTCAATCGGCCGGACCAGGCGCCGGGAATGGCCCAGGTGCCGGACTATCCCTGGCCTTATTTCGAGGGCCTGCGACTTGACGAAGCAATGAACCCCCTCACGCTGATGGTCACCGGCATTTACGGCAAGCCGTTGCCGAAGCAGCACGGAGCGCCCATCCGCATGGTTGTGCCGTGGAAATATGGCTACAAAAGCATCAAGTCGGTGGTGAAAATCGAGTTTATCGCGAAGCAGCCAAAGACCTTTTGGGAAACTCTACAGCCGGACGAATATCCATTCGAATCGAACGTGAACCCGAACGTGCCGCACCCGCGCTGGTCGCAAGCCACGGAACGAATGATTGACACCGGCGACCGCTTCAAAACCGAGCTCTACAACGGCTACGGGAAATACGTCGCTCGACTCTACGCGAAAGGCTGATTTTCGGCTTTCGTTCGCGTGAGGAATTGGTTATGGTCGCGTCCAATCAAGCGATGCCAGTTCCTGTTATCAGCGTCGCCCAGATGCGCGACTGGGAGAAGACCACCTGGGCAGCCGGGCGCACGCCGACGCAAGTCATCAGCCGCGTCGGACACATCGTCACCTCACGGGCCAAGCAACTCACCCGCCCGGGCGATTTGATTTTGATCCTGGCCGGCAAAGGCCACAACGGCGATGACGCCCGCCAGACCGGACAGAACCTTTCCGACCGCGAGGTCACTCTGCTCAACCTCGCGAACCCGGAGACGGCGCTCAAGGAATTCAATTCACTCCTTTCCTTGCCGCCGGTGCTGATCATCGACGGATTGTTTGGCATCGGGCTGAACCGTCCTTTGGAAGGCGCCTGGGTCAAACTGATCGACAAGGTCAATCGCTCGCGAATTCCGGTGCTGTCGATTGACGTGCCGTCCGGTTTAAACGCGGACGCCGGAGAGCCGGAAGGGGCGGCCATTCGCGCCACCGTCACTCTCACTCTCGGCGCGCCGAAAAAGGGATTGCTCAAATCCTCCGCCTGGCCGTTCGTGGGCCGGCTCGAAGTCGCTCCGGACATCGGGCTGGTTCCCTGCCCTCAGGAAGGCGAAGTGCAATGGACGTTGCCTGAGGATTTTGACAATTTCCCGCCGTCGCGCCCGGTTGACGGACACAAAGGAACCTTTGGTCATCTGGTCGGCGTTGCCGGGAGTTTAGGTTATCACGGCGCCGCAGTTTTGGCGGCGCACGGCGCCCTTCGCGCACAGGCTGGACTGATTTCGTTGCTCGTTCAGAATGACGTTTACCAACCGATCGCCAGCCAGTTGCAGTCCGCCATGGTCCGTCCCTGGCGGCCGGGCATGAAACTGCCTGACTCCTGCAGCGCGGTGTTGTTCGGACCCGGGTTGGCAGCGAACGATCTACCGGCCAACCTGAAAAGCGAGTTGCGTCATGTCTGGCGGGAACTGCCGTTGCCGGTGATCGCCGACGCCAGCGCGCTGGACTGGATACCAACGGGCACGACGCCCGCCAAATCCATCCGCGTCATGACACCGCATCCCGGCGAGGCGGCGCGTTTGCTGAAAGTCAAAACCACCGCAATTCAGTCTGATCGCCCCGCTGCCTTGCGCAAATTGTCAAAGCAGTATGGAAACTGTTGGGTTGTGTTGAAAGGCCATCAAACGCTCGTCGGCCGAAGCAAAGGTGATGTCTTCTTCAACAGCTCTGGCAATCCGTTCCTCGCGCAGGGCGGCAGCGGTGATGTGCTGGCCGGGTATTTGAGTGGGCTGCTGGCGCAGCCGCAGTTGCAGGCTGATCCGACGACGACTATTCGCTATGGCGTCTGGCAACACGGCGCGGCGGCCGACCTGCTTTCCAGCGAGCGAACCAACTGGACCATCGAAAACCTCCTTGAGGCGCTGGGTAATCGGAAAAAGGCACGCCGCCAGGATTGACCGCCCGCCACCCGGCAATTTTCCTTCCTATGCCGCCAAACGATGTGCTATCAAAACGCCATCATGCGCAGATTTCATTTAATTTGTTTGATGCTGCTGCTGGGATGGCTGTCCTTCCGGGTCGGCTGGGCCGATGAGTTCAAGCTGGCCAATGGAAATGTTTTGAGAGGCGAACTCGCTTCCGTGGACGAAGACGGGCTGGTGGTCAAGCTTGAGGTGGGCGGCTTCTCAAAGCGCGAGCCGTGGATCAATTTTTCTCAGGAAACACTCAAGGAACTGGCCAAGAATCCCAAGGCCGCACCGCTGGTCGAGCCGTTCATCGAGTTGGAACCCGAACAAATCAAGGCGAAGGAAAAGCAAAAGGAAATTGTGGTCAAGCCGGTGTCAGAGCGTATGGAACGCCCCTCACCGAAGCCCGGCCTGGGCACTGCCTTCATTACCCCCATCGGCCTGACCCTTCTCGCGGTGCTGCTGTTGGCCAATCTTTATGCGGCGTACGAGATCGCCTTCTTCCGTCAGCAGCCCGTCCCGCTGGTTTGCGGTTTGTCGGTCCTGTTTCCCCTGCTCGCCCCGCTCATCTTCCTCTGCCTGCCGACGCGCGTTCCAGGCAGCGAAGCCGAGGCCATCACCGCGGGGGCGGAGGCGGCCGGCGCGGTCGCGGTCCACGGCGGCGCGAAAGCGAAGACCACTGCGACGTTCCCTGCTGCGCCCGCGAGAGGATTGTCGCTGGCCGCCGCAGCAAAACAGGAAGCGGCATCCGCGCAAACCCAACCACAGACTTACACCCGAGGCGAGTTCACATTTAACCGCCGTTTTTTCGAAACGAAGTTCCCCGGCTTCTTCCGGATGGTGCCGAGCGAAGCGGAGAAGGACCTGGTGATCGTCATCAAAGCCGTGCGCGGCGAATACGTGGGCAAACGGATCAGCCGAATTTCGATGAACGAAATGCATTTGCAACTCCAGAGTGGAAACGCATCGGCTGAAGTGATGGTCCCGTTCGTGGAGATTCAGTCCGTGCAAATCCGGCACAAGGACGCGAAAGGTTGAAGTTATGAACTACCGGACGATCCTGTTGGTCGGCGCGCCCGGCGCGGGTAAAGGAACACAGGGAAAAATTCTCGGCACCGTCCCGGATTTCTACCACTGCTCTTGCGGCGAGGTGTTTCGCAATCTGACCATCGACAGCGAACTCGGCCGCATTTTTGTCAAACACTCCAGCAAAGGCAAACTGGTGCCCGACCGATACACGATCCAGCTCTGGCGTGAAAATATCGAAGCGCAGACGCAACTCGGACGTTTTCACCCGGAACGCGACACGCTCGTGCTCGATGGCATTCCACGCAATCGCCACCAGGCCGAGATGCTCCATGACGCGCTGAACGTCGTCGGCGTATTCAATCTCGTTTGCAGCGACACGGAGAAGCTGGTGGAGCGTTTGCAGCGCCGCGCGTTGCGGGACAATCGTCTGGACGACGCCCGGCTCGAAGTTATCAGGAAACGGCTCGCCATTTACGAGAAGGAGACCAGGCCGGTCCTGGATTACTACGGCCCGGAGCTGGTCCACACGATTGACTCGACCCAGACGCCGATCAACGTTTTGCGGGACATGCTGCGGGTCATCTCCAGGATTTAGGAGCGGCCATGACCCGGCAATTTGGAGCCTTCACCGCGAGCGAGCTGTATTGCCCGAAGTGCAAACGCGCCCAGCCGGTGCGTGAAAAACTGCTGCTCGTCCTGCCCTCCGGTGAACTGCACGAATTTCTTTGCACCGGCTGCAGCACTTCGCTCGCCAAACGGACGGTGTCCGGTCCGGCCACAAAGGTCGTGGCGTCCACATCGCCGCGGACCGGTGCGGGCCGGGGCCGTTTGTTGAATTAAAGGGCCGCCGACACGGCTGCTTCAGAACAGTGGCACGGGTGTCTCGCCCGTGCCGCTATGCCGCGCGGAGAATCCGGGCGGCTGTCGAACATTCGGACTGATGCTAACAGATTGAAAACCCGCGTTGCGCTCGAACAAGACCGACCCATTATTCGCCTCGCATTTTTTTCTTTTGCGCTTCGCCCTTTTCCTTTTGCCTGTTGTTCATGTCGCCGCTGCGAATCATCTTCTTCGGCACCGCGGAACTGGCCTGCCCCAGTTTGTCCGCGCTGGCGCAAACACCTGCATTTGAGGTCGCGTCGGTCGTCACACAGCGCGACCGGCCCCGAGGGCGCAAGCTGAATCTGCAATCTTCATCGGTGAAAATCCTCGCGACGCAAAAAAAACTTCCCGTCCTCCAACCCGAACGCGCCCGCGACGAAGGATTCCTTCAGGAACTGGCGCAGCTTCGACCCGACCTGATTGTGGTAGCCGCTTACGGCCAGATCCTGCCGCGACAAATCCTCGAACTGCCGCGTTTCGGATGCCTGAACGTTCACGCTTCGCTTTTGCCAAAATACCGCGGGGCCGCGCCGATTCAGTGGGCGATCCTGAACGACGAGCGCGAGACCGGCGTCACCATCATGAAAATGGACGAAGGCCTCGACACCGGCGACATCCTCAGCCAGCAAAGCACGCCCATCGGCGCCGATGATGACGCGCAAACGTTGCATCGCCGGCTCGGCGCCATCGGCGCGGATCTTCTGGTCAAAACGATCCCCGACTTCGTCGCTGACAAACTCCTTGCGCGCAAACAACCGGACGAAGGCGCCAATTACGCGCGCAAGCTCACCAAGGAAGACGGGCGTCTGGACTGGAACCAGCCAGCCCGCAGCGTGTGGAACCGCGTCCGCGCCTTCGTCCCCTGGCCCGGCGCCTACACTTTTCTGTCCGCCGAATCAAAGCCGCAATTGCTCAAGATCTGGCAGGCGGAAGTGGCCGGCGGAAATTCCGGCTTGCCGGGCGAAGTGCTGGAGGCGGGAAAAAACGGAATCGTGGTCGCTTGCGGGCAACAATCCTTGCGCATTCTCGTTCTTCAGCGCGAAGGCGGCAGACGGCTGAATGCGCCGGAGTTTCTGGCCGGACATTCCCTGAGGCCCGGCCAGCGACTCAACTGACCGGGAGACAGGCTCGTTGTCGCACTGAGCGGTGGCCGCGAAAAAGCACAGAAGTCACGAAAACAAGAACGCCTTGAGCCGGGCGAGACTTTCCTCGGATTGGTGACGACCTTCATTCCTTCTTTTGCCCTTCCTTACCGACATCCAATTCAACGTCGCTTCGGTTCGATTGCCGACGTGGTATTTCCGGAGGAAACACACTCGCCGAGAGGCGGCCACGTTCATTCATTGGCCTCAAGCCAAGGGCATAAATGGTTGATTCAGAAACCTCAATCTGAGAATCATCCTTTGGCATGTTGAAACATCGCTCCTTCGCAGCCGCGCTGCTTCTGGCGACGCTGCCTTTGTCCGCCACGGAAACGGATCGTGTTCAAAGCGCGCCGCAGTGGCTCATGAAACCGCTTTCTCTTCCTGAGTGCATTGAACTGGCGCTGAAACAAAACAGTGCGATCCTCAAAGGCAAAAGCGATCTAGAAGCGGCCTATGGCGTCGTGGTGCAGACACGCGCCATCGCGATTCCGTTGGTGACGTTTCAGCAGGACCAAAGCTGGTCAGCCGGCATCCGCCTGGTCCAGTCGGT
This sequence comes from Verrucomicrobiota bacterium, assembly GCA_003219345.1. Lineage (GTDB taxonomy): Bacteria > Verrucomicrobiota > Verrucomicrobiia > Limisphaerales > AV2 > AV2. The sequence goes on along the minus strand of QHOP01000252.1, from coordinate 8,060 downwards.
CTATGAGGGGGGGCGCATCCGTTCGTCGTTGACATCGGCCCGATTGACCAAAGAGCAAGCCATTTACAACTACCAGACCGTGATCGCCGACACGCTGACCGAAGTGCGCGTTGCCTATTACGACATCCTGATGGCGGCCGAGCAAATCGTCGTGCAGGAAGCCTCAGTCAAGCTCCTGACCCTGGAGCTTGGAGACACCACCCGGCGGTTCGAAGCCGGCACGGTGCCGCGCTTCAATGTGCTCCGCGCGGAAGTTGAGCTGGCAAACGCGCGGCCGCGACTCATTCGCGCGAAGAACGATTATCGCATCGCAAAAAACAATCTGGCAAATTTGCTCGGCTTCAATTTGCCGAACGAAGTCTGGGAAGACATCCCGCTGCGACTCGCCGACAAACTCGACGCCGAGCCTTACGAAATCCAACTGCCCGCCGCCATCGCACAGGCGATGGAAAAACGGCCCGAACTCGCCGCGCTGCGCAAAGCCGAATTAACGAGGAAGGAAGGCATTACCTCCGCGCGCAGCCTGTATCAGCCGAGCGTCCAGGCCTTCGGCGGTTACGGCTGGCGCAGCTCTCAGTTCAGCGACGACCTGAGCCGCGACGTTTCCGGATGGAACGCCGGCCTGCAGTTGAACTGGGACATTTTTGACGGCTTACTTACGAGCGGCAAAGTGGACGAAGCGAAAGCCCTCCATAGAAAGGCTGAATATGATGTCGAGGACGCGGCGCGCCGCATTGAATTGGAAGTGCGCGGTGCCTACTCGAATTTTATCGAAGCCAAAGAAGTGTTGGAATCGCAAAAGAAAGTCGTGGAACAAGCCGAGGAGGCGTTGCGCCTGGCCAACGCGCGCGCCGACGCCGGCACCGGCACCCAACTCGACGTGCTCAGCGCGCAGACGGCCCTGACCGAAGCGCGTTCGACGCAGGTCCAGGCATTGCGCGATTACGCGGTGGCCCGCGCCCGGCTGGAGCGGGCCATCGGCAACAGCGCGCCGCGACTGGACGGTGAAAAATGAGCGGAATTGTGCAAGGCGCCTGCCTGGTTTAATGCTGTCAGCGCGCCTGACTCGAAGCGCGTGTTGTTGAAATGAAAAAGCCATCTGTATTCATCATCTTTTTGACGGTGTTCGTTGATTTGATCGGGTTCGGTATCGTCCTGCCCCTGCTTCCGATCTTCGCGAGGGAATTCAACGCAAACGGCCTGACCATCGGGCTGCTCATGGCGTCATACTCGGCGATGCAATTTTTCTTCGCGCCAGTATGGGGAAAGTTCTCCGACCGTGTAGGGCGGCGTCCCGTGTTGCTCATGAGCACCGCGGCCGCGGCGGTTTCGTACGCCGTTTTCGCCGTCGGATCAGGCATGCCGGGCAGCGCGGGACTGGCCGTCCTGTTTTTCTCGCGCATCGTTGCCGGAATCTGCGGGGCGAACATCACCGTCGCGCAAGCTTACATCGCCGACATCACGCCGCCGGAGGAACGGTCCAAGAAAATGGGTCTCATCGGAATGGCCTTCGGGTTGGGGTTCATTTTCGGACCGGTGCTGAGCGGCGTTGGCATGCACTTTTTCGGGATGACCGGGCCAGGTTGGATCGCGGCGAGTTTCTGCGCGGCAAACTTTCTTTTCGCTCTGACCCGCCTCCCAGAAAGCTGGAAGCCGACCTCGGAACTCGCAACGCAACGGCCCCGTTTGACTCAATGGATCCATACCTTAAGTCTCCCGAAGATCGGCCTGCTGGTGGGCATCTTTTTCCTCGCCACGTTTTGTTTCACTTGTTTTGAGACAACTCTCGGTCTGCTAGTCAGCCAGAATTTCCACCTGGTCATTCAACAGGTGAACGGTTTTCCTGTTTACGACGAAAAGATCGTTTATCTCTACGCCTACTGCGGGATTGTCGGCGCGCTCGTCCAGGGCGGCGCTATCGGCCGAGCCGTGAAAAAACTGGGCGAGCCGCTGTTGATCGCCATCAGCCTCGTGCTGGTCGCCATCGCCATGGGGCCGATGCCGTTCGCGAACAACTGGGTTGAACTGCTCATCGTTCTGGCCATCCTGTCCATCGGGTCCAGCCTGACGCGGCCGCCGGTGTTTGGCTTGATTTCCATTTTAACGCCTGCTCATGAACAGGGAGCGACGATCGGCGTGGCCCAGGGCGCGGGCAGCCTGGCGCGCATCGTCGGCCCGATATTCGCAGCCACGTTGTTTGACAAAAATCCCGCCTTGCCATATTTGATTTGCGCCGCACTTTCCTTCTTCACCAGCGTCATCGCGTGGCAGTTTCTGCACAGATCGAACCAGACGGTCATCGCCGCCAAAACACAGAGCACCAGTTAGCGCGGCAATCCAACGACGCCATGGCGGCCTTCGACCCTTCGTGAGCTCTCCCTGAACTGACCCACCCCTGACCCCTCCCAGGAGGGGAACTCGGCAGGCGTGCCCGACATTGACTCCCCTCCTCCGGGAGGGGTTGGGGGTGGGTTCATGGTCCCAATGCATGCGAAAAAACGAAAGGGGGCTTCCCCTGAACCGCCCCTTCGTCCTCCTCGTCGGTCTCGTTCTCGTCCTCGATTCGTCCTTTTGGTTTCGAGGACGAGGACGAGCACGACCCGGCACCGCCCCGCGCCGCCTCTGCCGGATCCCTCCTCAATCCGGGTAACCATTCGGATGTTTGTGATGCCAGCGCCAGGCCGACTCGACGATGGCTTCAAGGTTCGGGTATTTCGGTTTCCAACCGAGTTCCTTCACCGCCTTGTTTGGTGAGGCGACCAGCCTGGGCGGATCGCCGCCGCGACGCGGTCTCTCAATCGCTTTGACAGGTTTGTTGGCGACTTTCTCGCACGTCCGGATCACCTCGCGAACGGAACAGCCTTCGCCGTTGCCCAGGTTGTAAAAGCCCTGTTTGCCCGGTTCCATCGCCAGAAGATGCGCCTGCGCCAGGTCAACGATGTGAATGTAATCGCGAACGCAGGTGCCGTCAGACGTCGGGTAATCAGCGCCGTAAATTTCGCAGTGCGGCTTCTGGCCGAGCGCCACTTTAAGGGCATTGGGGATCAAGTGCGTCTCGAGGCGATGGTGTTCGCCGAAGCGTTCGCTCGCGCCTGCCGCGTTGAAGTAGCGTAAAGCGACGAATTCGAGGCCGTGAATCCGCTGATACCATTGCAGCATCTTTTCGAACATCAACTTGGATTCGCCGTACGGATTGATCGGGCGCAACGGCAGGTCTTCCGTCATCGGCACACGGTCCGGCACCCCATAGACGGCGCAGGTGGAACTGAAAACGAACTTATTCACTCGAGCCGCCACGGCCGCTTCGAGAAGATTCAGGGCGGAGGAGACGTTGTTGCGAAAGTACTTTCCCGGATTGGCCATGGACTCGCTCACCAACGCGTTCGCCGCGAAATGAAGAACGGTTTCCGCTTTGGCCTCCTGGAGCGCCCGAGCGAGTCCGGCTTCGTCGCTCAAATCTCCGTGGACAAACGCGGATCGCTTATCGACCGCCGAACGATGTCCCTCCGTCAGGTTGTCATAGACCGTCACCTTGTTTCCGGCGTTGATCAACTCTTCGACGCAGACGGACCCGATGTAACCCGCGCCGCCGGTGACAAAGACGTTCATGGGAGACTAAGCTTGAAGCAGTCAATTCCCCTCGACCGCCAAAGGCAGGAACATCTGCACCGTGGATTGTTCGCCGGGTGTGCTTTCAACGAGGAGATCGCCCCCGTGCAGTTCGGCCAGGCGCTTGGCGATGATCAGCCCCAGGCCGACACCCTGCTGCTCGTAAAAGCGACGTTCAAATTGCATGTGCGCCCCGATGTCCGCGATCTGTTGCGCAGTCATTCCTCGCCCGCGATCGCTGATCGACAGCGTGAAGCGGGCTTCCGACACACCGGCGGCGATGCCTACCGGCGTGCCTTTTTTGGAGAACTTGAACGCGTTATCGACCAGCTCCTCCAGGATTTTCTTAAAATAACTTCCGGCCATGGCCGCGCACCCCTCCTGGACATCCAAACGCAGATCGTCCTGACGCGCGGCGGTTGCGGCCTTTTCCCGCGCCACACCGGTGATGATCTCCCGCGTGAGCGTGCGCCCGTTTTGGCGCAGTTCCTGAACTTTTTTGGGATTGGATTTGGTCAGCTCGATCTCGGAGTAAATGATGAAATTCTCGATCAGCCGGTGAAGGCGCAGGGCCGAGATTTGAATGTTGTGCGCGAAGTCCCGGATTTCACGCGGCTCGAAGACGACCCCTTCATCCATCATGATGGACGCGAAGCCGAGGATACCGTTGAGCGGGGTGAGCAATTCATGCGGCAACGCCATGCCGATGTTGCCCCGCAGGTCCTCCAGTTTCCTTTCCGAGCGACGCTGCACCGCAGCCTGTTTTTCCAGTCGCGTTTTTACGGCCGCCATCAACTCCGAAACCGAAAAAGGCTTGGTCAGGTAATCGTCGGCACCGAGCCCCATTCCCTGTCGCAGATGCTTCCGATCGGCCAGACCCGTCAGGAATATGAAGGGAATAGCGGCCGTCACCGGGTCTTGACGCAGCGCCGCCAGTGTCTCGTAGCCGTCGAGCTGAGGCATCTGGATGTCGCAGATGATCATGTCCGGCAGGTGCTTCTTGGCCATTTCAATCCCAGCGACCCCGTCGTTGGCTGCCAACGTCTGAAATCCACGCGCTTGCAACGTCTTCCTCGTCAACGCCATCACGGCGGAATCATCATCAATGATTAAGATCGTTTTCATTCTATGGCCTGCGGGCTCCGGAACCGCCCCATGACGCTTGTGCGCCCCAACGACTGCGATTCCAAGCAGGCTCCAACGCTTTTACTCCTTTGTTCGGCCCAATAGCAAGTCCGAGTCTGAGTCAAACCCGCGCCCAGCTGGACCGCAAGGCTTTCGCGCATAACAGAATTTCACTCCTCACCGCGGATCAGGATGGTAGTGTCTCAATTCGGATGCGCCGGTGCCTGCCGTACCGCAGTGCGCCGCGGCAGCGGCGCACGCGCCTGAAGCAAACCAGGACACTGCCATCAGGATGTCCGGCTGGACAGCGCTGAGATGGGTTGAGATTATTGTCGCCAGAGAGTCCAAGTTTATCCTACTAAATCGCCATGCCAGACGTCACGCTTGCCGGCTTGAGCATATTGGTCGTGGAGGACGAGAGGCTGCTTTGCAAGCAAATCACCGCTCACCTGGAGAAACTGGATGCCGACGTGACCGCCGCCAACACCGTTGAAACCGCAAAGAGATTCCTCGCCAACCTCGATTTCGACCTCGTCCTGCTTGACGTGAACCTGCCGGACGGACGCGGAACGGACCTGTTGAAAGAACACATGTTTCCAGCGAACACCGGCGTCATCGTGATGACAGCGGAAGGGGCCATCAGCGGCGCGGTTGAGGCGATGCGGCTGGGCGCGCTCGATTACCTCGTCAAGCCGTTCGATCCCGCCCAACTGCCGCTGGTCGTCGGACGGGCCCAGCGCAACAAACGGTCGGCCCGCCTGGAGGAACACCGCCAGCGCGACACCACGGACAAGGAGTTTTTCTTCGGCAAATCGCTCGCCGACCTGGAAGGCCATCTGCAAAAGATCATCGCGGCGGACCATCGAGTGCAGGACCGATTGCCGCCCGTGTTGATTCAAGGCGAGACCGGCACCGGCAAAACCACGATCGCCCGCCGGCTGCACCGGCAAGGGCCGCGGGCGTCGCAACCGTTGGTTGAGGTCAATTGTTCGACGCTGCCGGATACGCTGGCCGAGTCGGAACTGTTCGGACACGAGCGGGGCGCGTTCACTGACGCCCGCGCGGCCCGCATGGGACTGTTCGAAGCGGCCAATGGAGGCGCGCTCTTTCTGGATGAACTGCCGAGCCTGTCCCCGGCGATGCAGGCGAAAGTGCTGACCGCGATTGAAGACCGAAAGATCCGCCGGCTGGGCGGCACGCGGGAACTTCCCGTCGACGTCCGCATCATCGCCGCGACCAACCGCGATCTCAAACAGCTCGTCGCGGAAGGCAAATTTCGCCAGGATTTGTTCCATCGACTCGACCTGTTTCGACTCCATATCCCGCCGCTGCGCGAGCGCGGGGACGACATTTTGAAGCTGGCCGAAACTTTGTTGACGCGCCTGCGTGAGCGCCATCATCTCCCGCGCAAGTTGATTTCGTAGAGCGGCAAAAAGCGTCTGCTGGCGTATCCCTGGCCCGGCAATGTGCGCGAGTTGTCGCACGAGATCGAACGCGCCATCGTCTTCTCGGACGGCAATACGCTGGACTTTGAACACCTTGAGGCGAGCGCGGGCGGTCGCTCGCCCGCGCCAGTGCGGGCGGACGACTGGTTCAATCCTGACTTTACCTTCCCGGCGGAGGGGTTTCTAATTGAAGAAGCCATCAACCGACTGATCCAGCACGCGCTCAAACAGACCGGCCAGAACGTGTCCGCCGCTGCGCGGCTGCTCGGCGTTTCGCGCGATTATTTGAGATATCGGTTGTTCGGAAAACAGTCCGGCAAGACTGGGGATTAACCCCCAGGACAGCAGGGTGGTGAGGTGTATTGGGTGAAACTGCCCAAACTTAATCAGGGAGAATTGTGACGGACCCGCTGGCGATTTCGGCTTAATTGATTAACGGTGAATGAGGTACAACTCCTGCGAGCGAGTGGCATACGCCTTGCAGGTTGTAGGGGAATGAAATACGCTGAGAGTATTGCGGTCGGATGAGCAAAAGAAATCCATGAACAATTTGAATCTACTGGCGGTTGGCCTTGGCCTCTGGTTGCTCCTGCCGTCTGTTTCGGCGCAGGTCATCCTTGGCTCGACCAACATCGCGGATCGGGTGGGGCGAATCATTTTGCCGGACCGCCTCCTCCGAGACCCTTCCTCCGGCCTCACGTTCGGCCTGCGGCCCCCGCGACCCGAACGACCCGACTTGTCGCTGGATATCAGACAACGAGTGCTTAGTTTTGAAAAGCTTCGTGAAGTTTACCTGGATCGCCAGCAGGAACTGCTGCGCAAGTTGCGCGGCGGCGCCACCGACGCCGATCGGGCGCGAATCCGTGCGCAACTCCATGGATTGCGCGACCAATGGCTGGAGAGGGCGCGGTCGTTCCGCGAGGAGGCCCGGGCGCGAATTCGAGAGCTGCAAGAAAACGAGTTGCCCAAGTATCGCGACGCCTGGGACCGCACAGAAGGCGCTTTGGACCCCAATCGCAAAAGGCGCGGCGAATAGCAAACATCCAAATAGTCATTGCCTTAAGAGGAACCGGCTGATAGAAATTTCAGAACACCGAACGATCGCTACGGGTCGCTCGGCGTTTTATTATTTGAATGCCGCGTTTTTCGCCACGATGGGGACCGGCGACAGGGCACCGCATTTTGGCCGCTGTTGTCCTCGTCTGGGTCGGATGCATCATCGAAGCGCAGGAATTTGATTTTCCCATCCTGTTGCCGAAATGGATCAATGATTTCAGCCTGCGCACCGGCGCTGGTTATCGCGACAACGTTGGCCTCTCCGCTCGATCACCGCAAGACAGCGCTTTCGTCGTCAGCGGTTTGGAGATGATTCTTCTCCGGCTGCCGGAGAACGGAACGCAGTTCAATTTCTTTGCCAGCGCGGAGGACCTTCACTTCCTCTCCTCCAGCGTCGTGGACAGGGAGTCGACGGCGTTCGCCCAGGCCCTGATGCAGACCGATTGCGGTTCGGGTTGGCAGCTGTCTCTGGCCGCCGAATACGTTTATCAGCACCAGGTCGTGGACGTTTCCTTCACCGAACCCGGCCTCACAACCGTGCTCGTCGAAGGCCACGGGACGGTCGTCCGGGAGGGACTGCGCCGCGATTTTGCCAACCATTACTGGGCGTCGCTTGAGCTGCCGGCCAAGCGGCAGTTTTTTCGCGAGCCGTTGGACGACTACTGGGAGTACGGACCGCGGATTACGCTCGGCAAATCCTACGGGCACAAATCCGAGCTGAGCGTGAGCTACGAAATCTCGGAACGCGATTACGATCACGAGGAATTGCGCTCGGTGCTTGGGGATCCCCTTCCGGACACGCGACGCAATTCCATTCAGCAGGAG
>QHOP01000576.1 GCA_003219345.1 Verrucomicrobiota bacterium | reverse complement strand
GCCGACCGGCGAAATGACGGTCGTCGTGACGTGATTGTTGTCAACCGGCTCTTGATGTTCGTGGTTGTTGTGGTGAAGGATCGTCTGCCATTCATATTTGAGCTGACTGTCCGTGGATTCCGCGTCGGTGACCGTTGCCCTCAGGTCGTAAACCGTATTGCCGGTCATGGGGTACTTGCTTCCATTGACGGGGCTGGTGATCGTCACCGTCGGCGGGGTGTTGTTCAACGAAATGATGAGTGTCGCCGTTGAAGTCTGGCCCGCGTTGTCCGTCACCTTGAGGGTCACCGTGTACGGAGTCGGAACACCCGCCGGCGCGTTGAACGTGTGCGACGGATTGGCCGCCGTGCTGTTGGGAGTGCCGTCGCCAAAGGTCCAATTATAGGTCAAGGGCAATCCCTCCGGATCGGTCGATCCAGTGCCGGTGAACTGGACGGTCAACGGTCCCGGACCGTAGTTCCGGTTGGCGGATGCGACGGCGCTCGGAGGCAGATTGCCGTTCGACGAATACGAAATCTTCCGCGCGGTCGTGGACCAGGTGATATAATAGAGTCCTCCGTCAATCGGGTGGGTCGCCACGGCGACGATTCCACCGCCACCGGTCACGAAGTCAGACACGGACACCGGGTTGTTATTCGCATCGAACACGAAGTTCTTGACCCAATTCGCGCCAAAGTCAGCGTGGAAATAGGTATTTTTGTACCGGGCGGGAAAATCGCTGCCGGTATACCACACGCCGCCGATCGAGCAGTTCCCGGGAAACATGCTGCCGGAAACCGGCGAGCCGGCGGCGCCGACGTTGATGGGGGTAGCAACGCCGCTGCCGTTGTAAATCCAGGTGCGAGCGAGCGTGGTGCCGTGTCTCCAGTCAACGGCGGGTGCGCGACCGACGTGTTCTGTTTGATGAGATCGTGAAAGTAGAAATACCGGGAACAACCTGAGGCCGGATAGAGCGGGTTGGGCGCGTCCAGGTTCGCAACGTTGGCGCCGTAGTAACCCGAGTGAACCTCTATCCCTTCAAACGCCGGCCAACCAAAATTTCGGCCCGGACCGGTGCAGACGTTCAAATCCTCCCAGGTGCCGTAACCCACATCGCCGAAGTAAAGGACCCCAGGATTGCCGTCGGAGCGGAGATGGCTGCCGGTGTCCGGTCTCAACGTCATGCGGCAAGGGTTGCGCAGTCCGAGCGCCCAGACTCGCGACCTGGCTGCGCGCGGATTGGCGGGATCATAAAACGGGTTGCTCGGAATGCCATCGCCGGTCGCAGGGTCAATGCGGACGATCTTGCCGCTCAAACTGTCAACCAATTGTGACCGATAAGCGCCCACATTCTCCTTCGGCTTGATGATGCCATCGGCTAAAGCCTGGGAATAGTACGTTTCCGCAGCGCTGCCGAGGTCATCCGACGAATAGCTCGCCCCGTCACCACAGGACGCCAACAGTGTTCCGTCGGTTCCAAACACCAGCGACCCGACGCCGTGCGATTCGTACAGAATCGGAAAGCCGGTGCTTTTCGTTTCGCCCAACAGGACGCGGCGACTGGTGTAGTCCACCGACTTGAATCCGTCGGAAGAGCGGGCGGTGTATCTGGTGATTCTGCCGATCGTGGCGGCGAAGTATTCGTTCGACGCCGGATTGTAGTTCGGCGTTCCATAATTCATCAAATAATGCCGGTCCACCACGTACATCAGATAGAGGTAACCGTTGACGCGGAAATTAGGGTCGAGCGCGAACCCGAGCATACCGAAATCACGCCAGCCGCCGACTTCTTCGCTGAGGTCAATCAGCAGCGACCAGGAGGTCCAGCCGTATTCCTGGAACCAAACTCGGCCGCCTCTTTCCCACACGTACATCCGGCCGTTGTCCTCGAACGTCATGCCGACACATTCATTCCAGTTGGCGCCGGCCGGACCGCTAATGATCGTTTCACTGAAACCAGCGGGAAGCGTCGCGCCGCGAGTGGGAAGGAAACCGAGCACGACAAGCACAAGCGCGGACAACACGCCCGTCTTGAACAAAGTCGCTGGCGGGAACCAAACCCTCTTCACGCCAGCCTGCCTTGATCGCGCGGTTCCCATCGAGTGGAGATCGATTCGTTTCATAGGGAAATTACCTTTCTGTTCTGTTCGGCAGGGGTTGCACAGTTTGAGCCTGACTTTTTTTTCGAGAAAGTGAATACGGTGTTTGCCCCAGCGCCGTGCCCGTCACCAACCGTTTCGACCTTGGAGTGCTTGCCAAAATTCCCCTCACCCGGTCACCCAGTTGCGGGACCACCCTCCGTGAACCTGCCCCCTCACCCCGCCCTCTCCCCCTCCGAGGGGGAGAGGGTGCCCGAAGGCGGGTGAGGGGGCGATTCATGGTCCCGATGCGCGATTCTGGAATCCTGACCGCCCTCGGCGCCCACCCTCTCCCCTTCCGAAGGGGAGAGGGACGGGGTGAGGGGACACTCAGCTTGCCCGGCTCGACGTCAGCGGCGTTTACTCGTTCAACAGATGGCCGCTCGCGCTGGTTCCGACTGGAACCAAAACAGCGCGATAATAGCGCCGCTTCAGAAACGTCGATTCCGTATCAAGGAATTGAACCGTACCAGTCGTGTTCTCCAGTGTGCTCACGGGTGTCCAATGCACAAGATCATCCGAGACTTCCAGGACGTAACTGCGTCCGGCAGTCCCTTGGACCTGCAATCTCACCTGGCCGTCGCTCTCCCGTTCGATCAGCACCAGCTTCGGGGGCGCTTCCACCGACGCAATGGTGGCCGCCGGGCCAACGCCCGAAACGCTGGTGATTTCGATGAAACAAATCTTGTTGTTGCTCCCGCCAGTCGCATTGCTCACGGTCAAACGACCATCGGAAACCGTGACCGTCTTCGTGCCCGAAAACCAATGCGTGCTGCTCGTCGGCGTGCCGCTGACCGTGAGCACTCCTTCCACGTTGATACGGAAAACGCTGTCGTAGTAATCCGAGTCGCCCGAGACGAGAAAGACGTTGTAAGTGCCGTTGGGCACCGCGATTTCCCAGACGCGCGCGCCGCCCGCTTTCTGCATGTGATTGAGCGTGTCGTAACGCTGGTCCGCCGAGAGCGACGAATTCCGGTCGCGGGTGAAGCTGGTGTTGCTCGTGTCCCACCCATAAGTGAACCCATTGCCCCGGTTGCCATAGACCTGTCCGCTGTCCACCAAATAACCGGCCGGCACAGGCGAGGAAGCGGGCTGGAAGTTGACGAACGCTTTGAACGCCGACGTCACGCTCAGG
>QHOP01000251.1 GCA_003219345.1 Verrucomicrobiota bacterium | reverse complement strand
TTTGCTGCCGGGGATCTTGGTCTATTACGGGCTGCACATTGTGCGCCGGGAGATCATCTTTGTGGACCTCGCCCTGGCGCAGGTGGCGGCGCTGGGCATTTGTGTTGCCATTCTTCTCAAACACGATGCCCACGACTGGCAGACGTATGGATGGTCGCTGGGGTTCACGTTTGTGGGCGCGGCCATCTTCACCCTGACACGAACACGCGACCACCATGTGCCACAGGAGGCCCTAATCGGCATCGTGTATGTGGTCGCGGCCGCTGGGGCAATTCTTCTGCTCAGCCAGAGCGCGGAAGGCAACGAAGAACTGAAGCGAACATTGGTGGGAGACATCCTGCTCGTTCAGCCGGGCGAGGTGCTTCGCGCGTTCGCCCTCTACGCTGTTATCGGGACCATCCACCTGCTGTTTCGCAAGAAATTCCTGATGATTTCTTTTGAACCGGACCGCGCCCTTGAGGAAGGCGTTTCCGTGCGCGGGTGGGATTTCTTGTTTTACGTCCTCTTCGGATTTGTCGTGACCAGCTTTGTTCGCATTGGCGGGGTTCTTATGATTTTCTCCTATCTGATCGTTCCGGCTGTGTGCGCAAATCTCCTGGTCGAGTCGCTCAAGGCCAAGTTGCTGGTCGGCTGGCTGACTGCCACAACTGCAAGCGTGTTCGGCTTGTACGCTTCTTACAAGTTGGATCTGCCGACCGGGGCGGCTATCGTCTGCGCTTTGGGTGGCGCGCTGCTTCTGGTCGCCATGGCCGCGGGATTTCGACGAAAGGCCTAGAAAGAATTCCAGGCCGCCAAGTGGCGGGCCGCCGCCCGGACCGCCTACTGGTGGCCCTCGATGTGATAGGAGGTCCGCTCCCGGATCCAGGCCAGATCGGCATTGCCGGGCGAGTCGTTCCAGTGCGCCAGAATACGGCCGGTCACGGACGGCGTCGTGCGCGAATCAACCCAGCGATGCGTTTCGGCGTGGCCGTCGGCGAAGGTGACCACGCCACGACCATTGTGCAGGCTGGAGGGATAGTGGTAGAACTGTTCCGGTTCACCGGGCAGGCGCACCACAAACGCAGGAAAGCAGATGTTGTCCGGGTGAACCTCTTGAAAGACGAAGACGTTCGCTGGCGCTTTCATGTCCGACGTCTTCGTGAAGGTACGGTAGTCCGGGTTCAATTCCGTCGGGTCGAGGGACCACCCCACGTATTCATTCATCGCGTAGCTTCGCACGTGAGGGATTTTGCCGACGTTTGGGACGTTCACAATTCCCTTGTCTTCAGGACATTTGTAAATGGCGGGTGAACTCAGGTAGGAACCGAAAAGCGCATATTGCGGATCAATCAACAAGAGGGCGTTGGTGAACGCCGGATAATAGAAGTGGTCATCACCCGGCACCCAGAATCTCCTGAAAGCGCTTTCCGCTGCGCTTGAACTCAAATTGATCGAGGAGCTTGGAACTCCATGACCGTTCGCCACCGCAGCTTCGCTGTTGTCGCCGTTATAGAGATGCCAGGCAAGCAGAAGTTGGCGTTGGTTATTGGTGCAACGGGCCCGTCTGACTTGACCCTGGGCTTTGGCGAGCGCCGGCATCAACAAACCTGCCAGGACCGCCATCACCCCCATCACCACCAACAGTTCGATTAAATTAAACCCTTGGCGCGAGTCGCTCGTAAACGAATTTCTCAGCATCCATTTGCTCGTACGTTCCGAGGCCTTTAGCACTGATGGTGCCATCCGGGTTTACCGCGAAAAATGGGCGTTTTTTCAATGGCCTCCCCGGAACAATCCCCTCAAACGACGCAACGACGATGCATTTGCAATGCGGCAATTACGAAGCTGTTTTTTGGTTCATAATGACATCTTACAATCCCAGATGTTGGCGCGCGTGGGCGAACGACGCTCTGACATTTTTGTCTTCCAACGCGAGTTGCTGTTCGGCGTCGAGACCGCTTGTATGAGGCAACGGCTGCTTCGCTGCCTTGCGGCGAACCAGCGCCAGCGTCGTCGCCAGCTCGCGAGCGGGGACTGCTTTCATCGTGGCCCAATACTTCGGAGTCAGGCACGGAATCTTCAACGGATCCCGAGTGATCATCTCGAGGTTGAATTGAATCTTCGGGTTGGCTTCCTGCAGAACTGCCACCATTTTCTTCAGATCGAGAAAGCCATCCCCTAAAGGCACCTCGGAAAGCAAAAAACCCTCTTCGTATTCCTGGACGGCCATGTCTTTCAGGTGCGTTGAGAACGCGAAGGGGGCCAGTGCCTCGACCACTTCCATCGGATCTTCGAGCAGCGCGATGTTGTTGCCGGTATCGACACACAAACCGACATACTCGCTGCTGATTCGTTTGAGGATGTCCGCCAACTCCGGCACGCGCCAGTCCTTGTGATTTTCGACGGCGAGTTTGATGCGGTGCTTTCGCGCGACCGGTTCCGCCAGCGTTAATGACTTCCACGATTGCCCGGCGAACTGGCCAATCGCTTGCGCCGAATCGAAAGTTTCGTAGCGACGCCCGCCCAACATCGCCGTGCGCACGACCTCCGCTCCGGCTTCCTTGGCCGCGTGAATTTCAGAGTCGAACCGGGCAACCTCAGACTCCTGTTTTGGCAAACTCAACTCGCCCTCGAGATACATCCCCAGAGCCTCCGCTCGCGTGCGGAGGCGGGTGGCGTAGTCGGCATCACGTCGGCCGATGCCGACCTGGACACCGCCGGCGCCGAGTTGATGACAGTATTCCAGAAATTCAATCGGGTTCTGGAATCGCGCTTTCGGATTGCCCTCGCGGGCGGCCTTCCAGTGCAGGTTGTAAGAGTAGGTGCAGACACCGAGGCGTTTCCGCTTTCTATCTTCTGCGCCCAAAAGTGAAGGCGCCGCGGCCAACAGCGGCGCTGCGCCGGCTACCAAACCAAGCATCTCTCTGCGAGTCATCGCCGATGAACTCATTCGCGTTAATTCGTGTCCATTCATCGTCCTGCCGGGAAACCTCCGGCTTTGCCGGAGGTCGTGACGGCTTTAAATCAAATCCCAAGGTTTGCGCGCCTGCCGCGCGAGGAGTCTCGCTGCTTCTGAATCGTCAACGATCTGCGCCTTCGCCGCGTCCCAACGGATTTTGTGGCCGGTGCGATAAGCGATGTTCCCCAGGTGCGCAACGATGGTGGAACGATGTCCGATCTCGACGTCGGCCGCCGGCTGCTTGCGCGAGCGGACGCATTCGACGAAGTTTTTCACATGAAGCGCAGTAGCGTCCTCGGCGGACATTTCCTTGCGTTGCATGCGGAATGCTTCAGCCGCTTCGCCGCGTCCGACAGCGCCCGGACCGGACGCAACCTGGAGTTCGGGATAAATCTCGAAGCCGAGCCGGTCTGCGATGAGCGTGCCGTTGGTGCCGTAATAGGCTTCGCCGTGCGGTCGATCGTTCGCGCCGCGGGCCTGGTAGTATTTTTTGCCGGGCGTGCGACCGCCTGCTCCGTGCGAATTCAACATGCACGCCTCGTAGCTCAGGATGAAGCCCGGGTATTCATAAGTCACTTGCACGACGTCGGGCGTCTCCGCGCCGTCGGTTAACCCATAGCGCCCGCCGGACGCGCTCACGCTCAGTGGCGCGTCCACTTTCATGATCTGGTGCATGCTGTCGAAGCGATGGATGCCGAAGTCTGTGACCAGGCCGCCGCCGTAATCCCAGAACCAGCGGTAGGTCCCGATGAAGCGGTTCCTGTTGAAGCGAACGTAAGGCGCCGGGCCCAGATACATGTCCCAGTCCACGCCTTCAGGCGGGTCGGAGTCGGGTGCGTGGCCAATGCCGTTGGGAAACATGTTCGTGTAATTCCAGATCCGCACAAAATGCACGCGGCCCAACTCGCCGCTCTGGATGATGCGCGCCACCTCGGCGTAATGTGGGGCGGAACGTTGCTGGGCGCCCATTTGAACGACTCGGTTATGGCGACGCGCCGCATCGACCATCGTCCGTCCTTCCTGAATATTATGAGAGAGCGGTTTTTCCACATAAACGTCCTTGCCCGCCTGGCAGGCGAGCACTGCGGGAATGGCGTGCCAGTGGTCGGGCGTGGCGATGAGCACGGCGTCAATGTCCTTTTGTTCGAGCAGGCGGCGAAAGTCTTTGTATTCCTTCGCGGAGGGTCCGGCCCACTCTCTTGCCCTTGCCACATGAAGCGGGTACAAATCGCACACGGCCACGAACTCGACTTCCGGCGCGGCGCGCATCAGCTTCGCGTCGAACATTCCGCGCCCGCCGCAGCCGATGAGGCCAACACGTACCCGCTCGTTCGCGCCGAGCACGTGTTCCGCGGAAAGGGCGGTGGCCGACACAACCGCGCCGGTCTGTACGACTCGTTTGATGAATTGTCGTCGTTTCATGGGAATAGATGCCTTTTACTCATCATGGAGTAAATTGGGCATATCCCGCGGCGAATGCGACAGGATTGTGGCGCCCGCGGTGTTCATGCCTTTTTTTACACCGCTTGAGTGAGTTCGTCACCTGGAGAATGTGGGCGCGCTTCGAATGGGGTGCATCTGACACTGCTCCCGTAACGGCGCGCCTCCGGCCTGCCGTAGAGCTCGGCATTTGATACGGCGGCCATAATCGTTCGAGACAAGGACGCCTGAAGCTAAAAGGCGGTGCCAGAAATTCGGACGCCGCTCACACGAGTAAGCGGCTAATCCACTCGTCGCGCTCGGAAGAACCGGCGTTCCGAAGTGGCTTCGATCTTCAATCTATTGACACCGTTGGTGCCGGTCTGCATCGTCATGCCGGTCGTTGGATACTCCTGCCACGTCCTCAGATCATTCGACATCTCGACTTCCCATAAGTGAGTCGGCGCCGCGCGCAGTTCCAGTTCAATCCCGCGCGTGCCGGCCGGGCGGAGCGCCAGAACAGCATCTGGCATGGTGAAACTGGCTTCCGCCGCAAACGGTCCGCTGGCAAAGGAATTGTCCACGGCTTGAACGCTCCAGTAGTAGGCGCGGCCCGGCTGCAAGGAAGTGACGAAAAAGTTCGTGTTCCACCAAGCGTTCCCGCGGCGCGGGACCAGGCGAAAACCGTCGGCCAGCGACATCGGGCTCACGACATCACCGACACCCGGCGTCGTGCCGACGCGCACATTGTAAGTCAAGCCGCCGGACTGCTCGGGATCAGTGGCACGGCTCCACGAAAGCATGATCGTATTCGTGGCAAGAGCGGTTACGCGCAGGTTGGATGGGCTCGTTGGAGGATGATTAACACGTCGCGACTGACCTCGGTAAACCGCAAATTGGAGCACATTTGGAACAGACGGATCACTGGAAGTCGTTTTGGCAGCAAAGTCCATAACTCCGTCGCCATCGAAATCGGCTGGCGCGACGGCCTGCACGTACGCCTTGCCGAACGGCACTTCGATCCGCGTAAAAACCATTCCAGTGCTGCCGAGAAACAGGCTGGACCCGAGTACGTCGGAAATCCCGTCTCCGTCGAAGTCCGCTGAAGCGGCTGCGCCGTATCCGCTGGAGAAAAGCGACGCGGCAGTGCTGAAGTTGAGATTACCTTTATTCCTCCAGACTTGGACCGACTCGCTTCCGCCGGAATTCGACACGAGGTCCGGCAACTGGTCCTGGTCAAAATCAACGATGTCCTGGATCGGATTTTGCGTCCAGGCGCTGCTGATCGCTTCGAAGCTGTCTCCTTTGCGTCGATAGACGCTCTGCCTTCGATTGCCCGACAAATACCCATATCTGCTCACAATCAATTCAGGTATAGCGTCTCCGTCGAGGTCGATTACGTCCAGGTCCGTCGCCGCTTCCAATTCCGGCGAAGGAGGCGCGATCAACTCGAGGCGGCGCGCCGCATCAAAGCCGATGCCGTTGTTGCGATAGACAACGAGATTGGTCGGGTTCGTGGCCACCCAGACATCCAGTCGTCCATCCTGATCGAAGTCGGCAAATCGCGCCGCACCCGGATCGAAGACCGCGCCCGGCACCTGTTCAAACGCGAAATTGCCGAGATTGCGATAGACCACGAGCTTCCTGGTTGTTGCTAAAGGCGAAATGTCCGCGAGCACATCCACGTCCCCGTCGTTGTCGAAATCGGCCACGTCAACCGGCGTGCCTTCGGTCATAGGTGGAGTCAGTTGTGCCACAACCGGCAGACTTCCCGGCTGAACAGAATGCACGGTTAATCCCCAGTCGATCGCGTTTCCGAGGAACAACTCCATCTGCCGGTCGCCGTTGAGATCCGCCCAAACAAACTGGTTTGGCCACGATCCAAGACTGGCGAAGAGCGTCGGTAATTCCCCCTGCAAAATCACGTTCACTGTCCGTTTTGTTTGCGCGCCTTGTGGGTCGGTGACGGTCAGCTCGATTTGCGCCTGGCCGGGTTCCGCACCCGCCGGAGTTGCGACAAGACTCCAATTGCCGCCAGAGAGACGGGTGAGCAAAAGATTCGAGTCAGGCACGACGCCGGGCGCAAGTGAACGAGCGGTGACCACGAGTTGGTCTGCTGAGGATTCCAAATCGGACACTTGGATCGGCAGCGGCGGAGTCGTCGCACCGGCCAATGCCAATAACGTGTCGGGAGCGCTCAGAACGGGCGGATCGTTCACGGGTGTGACTGTGACAAAGAAGAAGCGACTCGTCGAAAGGCCGCCGCGATCCGTGGCCGTGACCGTAATCGTCGCCAGTCCGGAATGGTCTGCCAGCGGCGCAAGGCTCAAATTCACTTTTAGTTCCTGATTCGTCACGGTGAACCCTGACAACTTCACGTTGGCAGAAGGAAACAAATTCGTATTGGACGAGGTTGCCTGCATGTGGAGCAAGTCCGGCGGTGTGCGGTCATCCGCCACGTAAAGCGTGAGTGTGTTGGTCGTATCTTCCGCAATGATGAGGTCGCTGATGCCGGTAATGACCGGCGGCTGGTTGCCCGGCGGATTGATAGTGAACGTTTGTTCGGGAGCAAACGGGCCGCCCTGAAATCCGTTGTCCACGGCTTGCACGGTCCAATAGAGTGTCTCCACATGGAATCGTTCCAAGATCAGATTGAGCATGAACCAGTTCTTGTAACCCGCGTTACCCGCCGTAGGAATCAGTCGCGTGCCGTTCGTGGTGGACATCGACGCGACGACATCGTTTTTGCCCGGCTTAGTGCCGAGGCGCACGTTGTAGCTGAGGGCGGCGGGCTGGTTGGCATCGGCGGCGTCATTCCAGAAGAGCATGACGACGTTGCCGGCCAAAAACGCGTGAAGACCGGTCGGCGTGTCGGGCAGTGCGTTGATTGCGCGCGCCTGATTCCGCAGCGGCGCCAGTACGTTGCCGATGCGGAAAAGCAAGTCTGGCGAACCGTCATCGTCGAAATCGGCCGCCGGTGTTGCGAGTTGCCCGAAATTCGCGACCAACAACGGCAATCCCGTGGTTGTGAATTGACCGTTACCGTCGTTGCGATAGAGCGCCGGATAATTGGTCCGGCGCGTGAACAGCGGCTGAGGTGGCCAATACGGCCCGACGAAATCAATGTTGCCGTCGTTATCGAAGTCGCCCCACAAGGGAATGAACGGTTCGACAGTTGCAGTCGGATCAGTCAGTCGAAACGATTCGACAAATCGGCCTCTGTCCTGTCGCAAGACGACGAGCGAGTTGCTTGAAATCGAAGCTGCCGGCGACTGCAGAAACTGCAGAAGCCACAAGTCCAGCAACCCGTCACCGTCCACATCGACCCAGCCGCCTGCGCTGGTGTAACGTTGCGGCAAGCTCACTTGGCTGTCCACCAGATGTCCGGTCCCGTCGTTCAAGTAGAGCCGCAACGTGGGGTTCACCGTC